>DATAIE010001025.1:0-6291 GCA_036262875.1 Verrucomicrobiales bacterium | reverse complement strand
TTATATGGTTTGAACAGCATTCCTGCAGCGGCGGGAGTTTTCTTTCTTATCATGGCGACGATTGTGTTCAGATATCCCATTGCTGTAACGCTTTCCTCCCTCATCGTCTACATCGCTGCACACATCGCCTTCGGGATTGAGGACCCGACAAATCTCCGGAAAGGAATTTTTCTTAAAATCCTCGTTATCGCTGTTCTTTGGAAGGCTTTTCAGAGCGCGAGGACTGCGAAGGCAGCGCTTGGGAATGCGCAGCCAATTATGTAAAATGTGAACTGCAGCCTCAGTCGCCCTCCTGCCCGAGTCCGATAAGGGCCGGGTAGATGTATTCCCGCAGACGGGCGGTGCCTTCACCGGTCGCCTTCCATGAGGGAATATCCAGTTCCAGCATGATGACGGCGCAGGTGACAACATCCACCACGGCACGGGTGCCGCAGAGTTCGTTGGTCAGGCTCTCCATCCCTGGATTGTGCCCCACCAGACAGACGTGCCCAAACTCGTCCGGCTGGTCGCGGATGACGGCTATCAGGGCGGGAACGGGTGCCTCGTAGATTCGTTTGTCCTCTTTGATTTGCCATTCATTGAAGCCGATGCCTTGGGCAATGAGGCGGGCGGTATGAATGGCCCGCGTGGCGGGGCTGCTGATGAGGACATCCGGGGCGAACCGGAAGGTCGCATCGAGGTATTTTCCCATGGCCGGGGCATTTTGAAGCCCGCGTGCATTGAGAGGACGCAGTTCATCGGACACCGGAGTGTCGCGGCTGCTCTTGGCGTGCCGGATCAGCGTAAGGAATTTCATAAGGGGAACGGACAATGAAAGACCCTGCGGCGATGCGCAACTCTTTCACACTCCCTGTTTGGCGGTCCCGCGGCTTATGTTCCGGAGCAGGAAACAAGGAGCGGCGACATTCCCGTCGCCGATGCAGCACGAGGAACCAGGGAGTCACTTCCAAAAGAGGGAGAGAGAAGTAGCGCTGTCGCGCTTGTAACAACAGCGACAGGAATGTCGCCGCTCCTTGCCTGGTGGTTTGCATGCGGACATTTTGCCCGCCCCGTCCACCGTCGTTCTTATATCTCAAACAGAAACTCTCTACACCGGGGCGGACAGGATGTCCGCGGTCCGTGTTCAGGACTTGGTGGCGGAGACGTCTTTCTTGTCGTTCGCCGTGCCGGGCATGGGAATGATATTGGTCGCGGTGGCGGGGGGCATCGCTTTGGTCGCGGTCGTTTTGCCCGATGGACGGGTGCGCTCGAGGCGTTCAGTGCGGTCGCGTTCATCGAGCCGCTCGGTGATCGTGCCGGGTTCACCGGCTTTGTTGTCCTTGTCCTCCGGATAGGGCACGCGCCGGTGGAGGCTGGTGCGAAGCGTCTTGGTAAAGGATTCGCGGACGAGGTTGAGCTCGCGCAAGGTAAGGTCGCACTCGTTGAGCTGGCCATCGCGCAGGCGACCGCGGATGATCTCATCGACCAACTGCTCGATCTTCTGCGGCGTGGGCTTGGAAAGGGTGCGGCTGGCGCTTTCCACGGCATCCGCTAGACTGATGATGGCGCTCTCGCGGAAGGAGGGCTTTGGCCCCGGATAGCGGAAACTGGAGGGATTCACCTCCGGCACGTCGGTCGCAGGCAGGCGGCCTTCGGCGACGGCTTTTTTGGCCTCCTCCTGCTGTTCAAGGGCGCGACGGTAGAAATAGTAAACGAGAGACGTGCCGTGATGCTGCTGGATGACGTCGACGATCTCCCGGTTGAGCTTGTGCCGGCAGGCGAGGTCCACGCCGTCCTTCACGTGGGCGATGACCACCAGGGCGCTCATGCTGGGCGTAAGGTCATCGTGGGGATTGTCATCGCTCGTGATGTTCTCGATGCAGTATTCCGGCTTCACCAGTTTACCGATGTCGTGGAAATAAGAGCACACGCGGCAGATGTTGGCATTGGCCCCCACGGCCTCGGCGGCGGCTTCGGAGAGATTGGCCACCATGAGACTGTGATGATAAGTACCGGGAGCCTCCAGCGTGAGGCGCCGCAGCAGCGGGTGATTCATATCCGCCAACTCGATCCAGGAGACGGTGGTCGTCACCCGGAAGAGAGCCTCCAGCACCGGCAGCATGCCGCCCACGAGCATGGCGGTAAAAATTCCGGTCATGACGGTGACTCCGCATTCCATTCCCAGTGTCTGCCACGAGTCCGAAAGAATGAGCGAGCGGGCGCTTACCGGGGGAAGTTCGGACATCCATCGCTGCAGCCCCAGCAGAAGCATGGCACAAAGAAACCCGGCCAGGCCGGCATAGAGACCGGCGCGCATCAGTTCACTCCGTTTCCGCAGCCGGCGCACGGCCCACACGCTGACAAGCCCCGTGACGGCACTGAAAATGCCGAAGGTGGTTGCCCATCGCGCGTCGGCGAGCAGTGCCCCCCAAAGGCTGACGTAGAGCACCGCAAAGGCTCCATGCCGTTTGCCCAGCAGCAGCGTAAGCGTCATGGGTGCGAGCGCCACCGGTGTGAGCAGGAGAGGGAGATTTCCCTCCCACTGATTCAACCGCGCCACCACCCACATGCCGTGCAGCAGCACAAGTTGCAGGAGGATGAGCGCGTAGATGAGGAAGAACCGGCTGTTCCGGTCGTACTCGGTGCGCAGATTCAGTTTGAAATGAGCAAGGCTCAGCGGAAGCAGAGTGAGCAAACAAGCCATGCCCATGCCGGGATTCATGGACTGGAACGCGGAGCCCGGAGGCAAATAGCGCACCAGCACGCCCAGGGCGCAGATGAATCCAGCCATGGTCAGCCAGCGAATATAAGGACTGGTGCGGAGGATTTCCCCCCATTCGCTGATGTTTTGTTCGCGGCGCTTTTTGCCGCAGGAGTAACCCTGCCGCTGGAGCTTTTGACGCTTGAGGAAGTCGAGCATGGATGGCGGCCCGGGACGGTTGGTTTGCGTCCAAGGCCTGAAAACCCGCCGGGGAAGGTGGGGTCTCCGGCGGGTTCGTGGGATAAGGCTACGGGACCGGCTATTCCCGCGCAACGGCAGAATAGGGCCGCCGGATTCGTCCCGCATTCGGCCTTGCAATTCCCGCAGGGGCCTTAAGGAAATCCCCTAAAATTTGTTATGAAACGATGAAATAACATCTGTCATGTCAGCGGCTGTCGCCCGGAGGCGTGAATTGCGCCCGGCGAACCATCGATTTGAGCCGGCCGGGAAACCAGACGCCGTGGAAGGTGATGTCCGGTGCCCCCGGAGAAGGAGAAAAGGTAATGCTTCCCATGCCCAACAGTCCGGCAAGTCCCGGGTGAGCCACGGTGATGGCGCGGATTTCGGCGATGGGAATCTCCCGGCTGCTTTTGGTGAGGAGACCGGTGATGATCTCCACGCGCCCGCGTGTGATCACATAACGAATCCGCATCCGGCGCAGGGTGACGATCAAAAGGAGGGTCATGCCCGCCAGCAGACCGATGGCCAGCAGAGGAGGTGCCCATGCTCTCAGATACACTCCCGCGGCGATGAAAGCGCCAGCCAGGAGCAGGCTGAAGGAAAAGGACAACAGGCCACGATTTCCGCTATAGCCGGGCGAAGACCGGGCACGCGCCGCCGGCGGGGCGGCGGAGGCTTCACGGGAGGGGGATGCCGGTTTCCACTGAACGGGAACAGGCGGTTTCGGCGCAGAGGGCACCGCTGCAGGGGCAACGACAGTGAAGAGCCGGCCCGCCTCGCTCACCTCTCCAGTGGCCGCGTGCAGGCATTGGGAGCCAGGCTCGAGATCACCGGCGTCGATGAGGTCGAGCAGTTCCTCCTCCGCGTAGGGACCATCGCGGGAGCCGTCCGGCAGGAGGATGAAGTAATCGGCACTCACGGGGTGGCGTCGTCCGCATCAGGCACCGGAGGCAGGAGATCCTCCCGCATGAGGAAGGTCTTCAAATTCAGCGCCCCCAGTTCCGCGGGGCTCATGCGAAGTACCAGCGTGAGAAACGGGGTGAGCCGGTCCACTTCCGCCAGGGTGGAGTGGACCAGACTGGCGATCACATTCCCGTCCACCCGGTCGGGAGAGAAGATGTTCGTCGTGCGAAAGATCACCGTGCCCGTATCGTGATCGAGTTCGAAATTTCCAATCGTGAGTTCCTTGTTCGTCCGCATGAGCATCTCACTCACCACGCCGCTCCGGCTGTCCGGTACCTTGTGCCCCAGCGTCCCGATGACGCTCACCGCATGCAGAGGCGCGAACGCCTGGGCGTGAACGCGAGTGCGCGTGTGATACAATTCAAAGTCCGCCTCCAGCACCTCGCGCCCCTCCACGCGGCGACAGTCCCAGCCCATACGGCTAAACGTCTCCCGGACGGCAGCGAAGAGAGGGGAATCAGTGGAGGAACGGGGCGACATAACCATAGGACTGCCACCAGTAAACAGCCCGCAGGCGGGGGCAAACGGAATGGATGGATTCAGCGCGGCTTGAGCACAATACCAATATCAGTGTGCATTGAGAGCCCGGCCTCAAGCATCTTCATCAGCCTCTCGGTTCTTAATTATCGAGCCTTGGTGCCTGGGGCTTCCGGCACGTAGATCACTTCCCCGGATTTCAAGCGGTAGGCGGTGCCGAGCCGTTCACCGTCGCCCCCCAGGGATTCCGGACTGGCCCGGAACCGCTCAAGCTTTAAGCCGTTTGTTTTAACGGCCTCCATGTCGGGCGTGCCTTCTTTCTTCCGCACAGTGGCGGTGGTCCTGGGGGAACCGCGGTCGATCGTTTCATAGCTAAGGACGGCCAGCAGCAGTGCCACGGCAAAAGCAATCCAGACGTCGAAGAGATTCAGCAAGCCGGCTCCCGGATCCTCGTCTGAACCTTCATCCCACTTCCTTTTCTTGCGTCTCATGGCTGCTTGCTGGCGGACGGAGATGGCTTTGCAGTCGCGTGGGTGAAGATGTACTCCAGTTCTCCCATGTCATGCTGGTACCAGTGCTTGCGCACCAATGCCATTGAAAAAGAGCAGCAGCCGATGAGTACCCCAAGGACGGTAGCGGTGAACGCCACCACAAGGTTGCTGGAGAGCACCGCCACATTACCCGATGCCAGCCCGGTGAGCGCCGGCCCGAGGGGAATGAGGGTGCCCATAAGCCCAAGCATGGGGGCCACACGAGTGAGCCAGGTCAGCCGGGCCAATGCGGCCGCTACTTCCCCCTCCAGGTCATCGAGGGCCTTTTCGTAGTTGGGCACTTCAGAAACATCCTGTCTGAGAATGAAGATAAATCTGGCGGGAAGACCGGAGGAGCCGCCACCCAATCGCCGGGCGAGGGCTTCCCGATCCACTTCCTCCGGTGGCAGAACGGTCGCTCGTTGCACAGAGCGGCGTGTTTCACGCAGCAGCTTTCTGACGGCTGGCCTTGTAAACCACTCCCGCACGAATCCCCCAAACAGCAGCATGGTCCACACTGCCATGCCCAGGATTCCCAGCAGCGCGGGAAACAGCAGGGCATTCGAAAACGCATACAATATGTGCTGGACGGCATCCATCATACCGAGCCGGACCTCCTAAGGAATCCCGCGAGCAGCAAAACGAAGGCGAGCGCTCCTATTACCCAGGCTCTGCTGACTTCAGGTTTTGCGACCGGACCGGTGGCCGGCTTCTCCTCCGCGGGTTTTGGTTCATTGATGTTTTCCAGCTTCTGTCCCACCACTTTTTCTCCGGCACCGGCAGCGGCAGCGGAGGATTTGGCGAGGGACTCCTGCATGGCCTTCGCAAGATCCTGACCCTGGGTTCCTGTGCCGGAAGTCAGCGTTTTCGTTGCATATGAAGCGAGCTCCACATTGCCTCCGCTGACGAGACCGCCTGAATCTCCGTGCCGGGCGACGGACTCCGCATACATGCGCGTGATATCAGCGATCTCCTCCTTCGACGCATGCCAGAGATCTTTTCTCGCCGCTTCCAGCAGGGTGGCGGCAATCTCCTGCCTGGCATGGGGAGAAACTTTCTCAAACCATTCGTCCAGGCCCAGCTTGTGGCGGTCCTTCAACACCACTTCGTAAATGTCCGCCCATGTTTGCTGAGAGATACTCTCCGGACGCGTGACAGACCATCCGAAACTGTTCTTCACCATCTCCGCGATGTGCCCTGCTCCCGCATAATCATGGCTCTTCATTCCCTCCAGCCATTTTTTATTGAGAAGTTCAGACTGGAGATTGGTGGCCAGCACCTCCTCAAAATCCCGAATCCGTGCACCGGTGGGATTCCGCACATCGGAGATTATCGCCTGAGGGGTTTTGCCGGTCACCTTCTTCACCGCCATGTTCAATCCGCCGAGATACTCATAGGCAT
>DATAIE010001024.1:0-2317 GCA_036262875.1 Verrucomicrobiales bacterium | reverse complement strand
CATGGCAGGCATCATCCTTTTAACATCTCAGGGACGCCAGCAAATTCAGAAAGCGTGATTTCCGGGCCGCACGCTCCCGCGGCATTTTGGAAGACCGGATTTGAATTGACCTCATTTTCCCAAAATGAGAAAACCATAAAGTTTTCAGCCGCCGGCTTCCCTGTATGAAACCTCCATCCTCCTGTCTCGTCGTCGCCGCTCTTTCCACTTTTGCCGCCGGCACCGCGCCAGGGGGCATCACCATGGCACCGCTCACCACCTTCGGCGGAGGGGAAGGCTGGCGCGCTCCCGAAGAGATCATCGCCGGGGATGCCCCCTTCACGGACGACGGAGTGAAGTATGTCTATCTAGGCACCGCCAGTCTTGAACGGGGACTCGCTTATAGTCCGGTAACGCACAAACTCGTGCTCGTCAGCCGCGCGGGCACACCCTCCGTCCGGCTGCTTGATGCCGCGACGGGAGCGGACACAGGATCGTTGAACCTCGGCACCGGCATCATCAAAGATGGCATCTACGTCATGAGTCAGGCAGCCGCAGGAACTGACGGGGCCATCTACGTGTCCAATCTGACGACGAATGCCGCGGGATCCTCTCACTTCAAAATCTACCGCTGGGGCGCAGAAACCGACGCCGGTCCGGAAGTTTTCACGGCTGACGCCGCCATCACCGGCTTTACCTCCGCAACAGCCCGGCTGGGAGACAGCCTGGACCTGATCGACACTCCCACCGGTCCGGTCCTTGTCGCCGGTGGCGGCACGGATGTCCTCGGCTACGCCATCATTAACGGCAACGGTGTGACCGCAGTGTCCTCCTTCAACCCTTCCGGCCCCGCGAATGGAGACTTTCGACTCGGCGTCGCTTTTGGCCCCGGAGGTTCTAACGACGTCTGGGGCCGTCAAACGGGCAGCAATCCCGCAAGGCGAACGACCTATGTCAACGCAGCGGGTGCCTACGCCGGCGGAGCCCCTCTTACCGTAAACGGAGAGGCGCCCCTTGACTTCGCCACGGTGAGCGGCGTGTCCCTCATGGCGGTGTTGGACTTAAACACAGGGGGCGGTGCCACCAATCGCCCCAATGTCCGCGTTTACGATGTCTCTGCTCCCGGCACTCCTATCCTCGCCGCCTCCGGCACCACTGCGACCGGAACCCTGGCCACGAACAGCAACGGAGCCGGCAGTATCAAATGGGGAGCGGTCACCGGTGACACAGCCACGCTTTACGCCATGTCCACCAATCAGGGCATCCAGGCCTTCAAAGTGACCGTCACTCCGGAAATCACCGCTCCGGCAGTGGCCACCAGCCCCGCCGCCCGGAGTGTCTACGATCGCGGCCAAACGACGTTCACCGTCACCGCCACCGGCACCTCGCCTCTCACCTATCAATGGTACAAGGACGACACCCTCATCGAAAATGCCACCGCTCCCTCCTATACCCTCAATCCCGTCACCCCTGGCAGTGCAGGTGCCTACAAATGCAAGGTGAGCAACGCCAGTCCCACGCCTGCGGAAAGCGTTCCCGCCGCCCTGACGGTCCTGTCCAGTGCCAACTCAGGGGCTCTCACGGAACTCTGGCACCTCGCGCCCCAGTCCCGTCCCTACATCACCACTGGCAATACGGAGCGGGGCATGGACTACCATCCCGCCAGCAACCGGGTTTATCTCGCGAGCCGCGTATCCAAAACGATCAAGGTTCTCTCCGGCACCGACGGGACGGAGATCGGCGCCCTCCTTACCGATGCCGTCGTCAATGACTCCGGTATCAATGCAGGGGAAAGCGGTTTCGATTTGAACATGCTCGGCGTGGCGGCGGACGGCGTCATCTATGTCTGCAATCTCGCCAACGTCAGCACCGGCGCGGGATTCAAAATCTATCAGTGGGCCAACGATGCCGCGGATACGGAGCCCGCCGTCCTCTACACCGGCAATCCCGCCGCCGACCGGATCGGTGACACCATGGATGTCCGCGGCAGCGGAGCCGCGACCGAAATCGCCTGCGGCGTGCGAAACAAGAATCAATTTGTTGTCTTCAACATCAATGACACCGGTTTCATGGTGCCGAACCTCGTCACCGTGACAGGCCTGCCCAACAGCGCCTTTGGTCTCAGCATCGCCTTTGGCACCGGCAATACCGTCTGGGGCAAAACGGGCGGCGGTTCGCTTTACCTCGTTTCCTATGATCTTACCGCTGGCATGGGCACTGTACTGGCCACTTACGGTACCACGGTTGTTCCCGGAACAGTGGGACCCTTTGGCGTGGACGCGGCCAGTGGATTTCTCGCCGCTGTCCAGAACGACAACTCCGACAACGTCCGTCTCTA
>DATAIE010001023.1:0-1733 GCA_036262875.1 Verrucomicrobiales bacterium | reverse complement strand
AAGGATTCCCGCAGCCTCGCTGTTCCCTGCACGCGACCGCTCCTGCGGATCACCACGACATCGGAAACCCTGGAACTGGATCTCGCCGCCCTGACCATTCCCGGAACGGCGCAACCCGCGTGGCTGGAAGTCACAGTGGCTGCCACGGCGGAGCCCGCCGCTGCTCTTTACGAACGGATGCAGTCGGTGCTCCAGCACCGCCACGCCGAGGTGGTCGCGCTCCGCCGCAGCAATGTAGAAGGAAGTGCTTCGACCGGGACCGCCGGTGTCATTCAGGAACTGCGGCCCGCGGACGTTTTCGAGGCGGTGCTGGAAAATGCCGCCGTACCCGCGGAGGAGCGGGAGGCACTGCGCCCCGTCTTTGCCCGGCTGCTCGAACGGCATCTCGCAATGGAGGCTGAGGCGTCATGAGAATCCTGGCCATCCGCTTTCAGAATCTCAATTCGCTGCGCGGCTCTCACGCCATCGATTTGGAAAACGGCCCGCTGGCACAGGCGGGACTCTTTGCGATCACCGGACCCACGGGGGCTGGAAAATCCACCATCCTCGATGCTGTCACGCTGGCCCTCTACGGTCGCGCAGCCCGCTACGGGCGCGACAGTGCGGAGGACATGATGAGCCGCGGCGAGGGCGAATGCGGCGCCTCCGTGGATTTTCTGTGCGCTTCCGGGCGGTTCACCGCCAAGTGGGTGCTGCGCCGCGCGAGAGGCAAGCCAAACGGCAAGCTTCAGTCACCGGTGCACGAATTGAGTCAGGGAGGTGTCATTCTGGAGGAGAGGATTCAACGCGTATTGAACCGCATCGAGGAACTGACCGAACTCGACTACGACCGCTTCCTGCGGTCTGTGCTGCTCGCCCAGGGGCAGTTTGCCGCCTTCCTGAATGCGAATCGCGACCAGCGCGCCGGTCTGCTGGAGAGCATCACAGGATCACAGATTTATTCGGAGCTGGGAAGTCTGACTCATCACATCAGCACCGGGCACACCCGCGAAATCGAGAACGAATCCAACCGGATGAAAGGGATCGTGTTCCTCACAGAGGAGGAGCGGACGAAAGTGTCAGGACGAATCACCGAACTGACCGGTGAATTGAAAACCCTGGAAGCGCGGCTGACGTCTCTTCAATTCCGGGTGGATGCCGGAAGGCGGGCCGTGGAACTGCAGCGGCAAACGGAGGAACTGGCCAGGCAGACAGCGGAACACGCCAAAGCGGAGGCTTCCTTTGCCCCGGAAGCGGCGCGCCTGGCACTGCATGCGGCAACGGAACCGTTTGCGGAGGAACTGGCTGAACTCGCTATGGCCGCCCGGGCAGCCGCCACCACCGCGGCGGGACGCGCGACGGCTTCCCAGCGGGCGATCACCGCCAGGGAAAAGGCCTCACTGGCCGCGGGCATCGCGCAGGCGGTTCTTGCCGCCGGCGCGGCGGAAACCGCACAGCGGCAAAAGGAGATCGCGGAGCATCAGGAAAAGAACACTGCCGAGTGGTCCTCCGCCCGCCAATGGCTGGAGCAACATCAGGTCGACGCGGCGGTCGCGGGGATGCTGCCGCATCTGTCCGCCCTGGTGGAACGCGCCGGATTTCTGACTTCGCAAGTGGAGACTGCCAATGCGGGCCTCACCAAAACACGCGCCGCAGCGACCGCCGCAGAGGAAAAAAACAAGGCTGCTCAGGAACTCGCCGCGACAGCCGCCAGTCAATCCGCACTCGCTCAGCGTCTGGCAGAGAGGGTCAAG
>DATAIE010001022.1:0-1774 GCA_036262875.1 Verrucomicrobiales bacterium | reverse complement strand
ACGGTGGCGCGGCGGTGCGTGCCGAGACAGCGCCAGACGGGAGCGGCGGCGCCGGCATCGAAGGTGCCGCCCTGAATGAGTTCGCGGTTCCCCTGGCTGACCTCTTTGACGCTGATGTCATCGATGAGGAAAGAGCCTTCCGTGAGCAGTCCGAAGACGAATTCATTCCAACTGGTGGGGTCCGTGCCGATGGTGGCGCCGGAGCCCGTGTAGGACACTGTCTGCCACTGGCCGCGCGACGATTCATCACTGGCCGCCCAGTTTTCGGGAGACATCCCCTCCCCCAAAGGACTGCGGCGTTCGAGACTGGAGCCGCCGCCGTCCGCCAGTTCCGGCCAGCGTCCGCCGTCGAAACAGGCCACTTCGTCCGCCACGTTGTTATTGGGGTCCAGCAACTGAATGCGCTCCCCCTTGCTGGAGAGGCTGCCGGAGAAGGGACCGCGAATGGTGATGCCCGGATAACGGGCCGCGAGGGACGCCGGGTTGTCCGCGATGACAAGGTAAGCACCCGCGGCCAGGGTGGTATTGGCGGGAATGGAATAGCTGACCCCGTCTCCAAGCTGCCAGCCTCCGAGCGGGACAGATGACGCTCCGCGATTGAAGAGCTCGATCCATCGCTCCTGACCCGCCTGGGCCGGATGCGGATGATACATGATCTCATTGATCACTACACTGTGATTGACGGCGAATGAATTGGCGGCGACACCAAAACTGGAAGCGGCGGGAAAGGCCCAGCGCCCCGTGGACGACCTTCCTCTGAGGCGGCCCGTCACCTCGCGGGCATCCTCGAAATCCGCGCTGTTGTTGCTCACCAGAAAGAGCCTGTCGCCGGATGCAGGCGCAAAGCTCACGGCGGGCGGCGAAAAGACCGCGACCGCTCCCGGCGCGAGAGTCTGGGCGGGCAGCGGAAATGTCTGACCGGCGGACGAATTGACCTGATATCCCGTCATCTCCAGCGCCGTGGTGGAAGGGTTGATCAATTCAAAACGAAAGGGCGCATCACCGGCGGCGGAAATTTCATTGAAGAGCACCCGCAGCCCGGGATAGCGCGCACCTGGCAGGAAATTCACCGCGCCCGGTGTGCCGCCCATGGAGGCGCTGGTAGTCCAGTTGGAGGGGCCCGAATCCGCGAATTCCTCATCGTGCTTGGAAAGCGTGGCGCCTGAGCCGTCCGGACCCGCCGGCCATTCCCCGCGATCGGAATAGGCGACCCGGTCCATGACCCGGCCGCTGTTGTTGATGAGGCGCAGTTCCTCACCGCCGTTGTCGAGCTGGCCGGTAAACGGCCCCAGAGCATTGAGACCCGCGAGAGAGGAATGCGCCGGATTAGCCGCCACGAGGATGAACTTGCGCCCTTTCGCGATGGTTCCCGCGGGGAACTGAAAATCAATGCCGCCCTCCAAACGCCATCCGGAAATATCCACATCCACGCCCTGAAGACTGCGCAGTTCCACCCACTCGGCACCAGCGGCCTCATCCACCGGATGATAGTGGATTTCATTGAAAACAAGGACACTGTCGGCATCGCCCCATTTGACGGTCGGGACCGTGCGCGGCGGTGGAGGCGGGGGCGGTGGAGGAGGAGGCTCCACCGGACCTGAGGTCACGATCTGGAGCCCGTTGAAGGCCGCATTGTTAGCCGCGGCGGCGTCATTGAAGGTGCCGGAGATGGTGCCGGAGGCATCCGGCATGACCGCGGTGAAACGGACGTAATTGATGTTCTCGGCGAAACTGCCGAAGTTGCCGCTGTTGGCCGCGGTTTTGGAAAGGCCGT
>DATAIE010001021.1:0-2909 GCA_036262875.1 Verrucomicrobiales bacterium | reverse complement strand
CAGGCGTGTTGTGTTTCATGGGACACCAGAGGGGTGTTCAAGGTGGAAGTGTATGCACGCGTAAGACGGTCCGTTCAGGTGGACGGCATGAGCATCCGGCAGGCGCCGCGCGAGTTCGGGCTTGCGCGCAAGACGGTCCGGAAGATGCTGGCGTATTCGGTGCCGCCCGGCTATGAGCGGAAGAAGCCGGTGGCGCGGCCGAAGTTAGGACCGTGGCTGGGAGTCATCGATCAGATTCTGGAGGATGACAAGTCGCAGCCGAAGAAACAGCGGCACACGGCGAAGCGGATCTGGGACCGGCTGAAGGCCGAGCACGGTTTCCGCGGCGGGTACACCGTGGTGAAGGACTATGTGCGGGGAGCGCGGCTGCAGCGCAAGGAGGTGTTCGTGCCGCTGGTGCACCCGCCCGGAGATGCGCAGGTGGACTTCGGCGAGGCGCTGGTGGTGGTCGGCGGGGAGGAGCAGAAGGCGCACTTTCTGTGCATGGACTTGCCACAGTCCGACGACTGTTTCGTGATGGCGTTTCCGGCGGAGAACACGGAGTCGTTCCTGGAGGGCCACAGCCAGGCATTTGCCTACTTCACGGGAGTTCCACGGACCATCCTGTACGACAACACCAAAATCGCCGTGAAGGAGATCTTGGGCGACGGAGAGCGCAAACCGACCCAGGCCTTTAGCGAACTGCAGTCGCATTGTTTGTTCGCGGTAAAGTTCGGCCGGCCGGGAAAAGGTAATGACAAGGGAAACGTGGAGGGATTGGTGGGCTACGCGCGGCGGAACTTCATGGTCCCGGTGCCGCGGGTAGCCAGGTGGGAGGAGTTGAACGCGCACTTGTTGGAAGAGTGTCGCAAACGGCGGGAGCGGAAACTGTGGGGACATGAAGAGAGCATCGCCCAGCGATTCAAGCGCGACCGGGAGAAACTGCTCCCATTGCCGGCGACACCGTATGAAGCCTGCGAAAAGCGGACCACCCGAGCCAGTTCCCAGTCGCTAGTGCGGTATGAGACCAACGACTACTCGGTGCCGGTGGAATACGGGCATCGGCAAGTGCTGGTGAAAGCGTTCGTGTGGGAGTTGGTCATCTCTTACCTGAGCGAGGTGATCGCGCGGCATAAGAGGAGCTACGGGCGCGAGGAAATGATTTTCGACCCGCTGCATTATCTATCCCTTTTGGAGCAGAAAGCCAACGCGCTGGACCAGGCGGCGCCGTTGCAGGGCTGGCAGTTGCCGGAGGAATTCACCGAACTGCGGCGTCAGATGGAAGGGCGACTGGGGAAACGCGGAAGGCGGGAGTATGTGCAGGTACTGCGTTTGCTCGAGACGTTTTCTCTGGCGGACGTTACGGCGGGAGTGCGTCACGCTCTGCAGTTGCGGACGATAGCTTTCGATGCCGTCAAACACCTGCTGTTGTGCGCGATCGAGCAACGGCCACCGAAATTGGATTTGGAGAACTATCCGCATCTCCCAGTCGCCGAGGTGGCCCTGACCCGGGCGGCCGATTACCAAGTGCTGCTGCAGGAGGGCCAGTGATGGATACGCCCCAGGTGCTATTGGAACATTATCTGAAGCAACTTCGGTTGCCCACGATGGTGCGTGAGTACCGGAAGTTTGGCGAGCAGTGCGCCAAAGAGGGTGTCACCTTCGAAGTGTTTCTGCTGCGGCTGGTGGAATCGGAAATGATGGACCGCGAGCGGCGCGCCACCGAGCGCCGAATTAAGGCGGCGAAGTTTCCTGTCAGCAAGAGCTTGGAGACCTATAACTTTCTGGACATGCCCACGTTGAACAAGAAGCTGGTGATCGACCTGGCGCGGTGCGAGTGGATCGGACGACGGGAAAATATCTTGGCCTTAGGTAATTCAGGGACCGGCAAGACTCACATCAGCTTGGCGCTGGGCCTGGCGGCCTGCCAGCAAGGTTTTCGGGTGCGGTTTACAACCGCGGCGGCGCTGGTACATGAGCTTATCGAGGCGAGGGATGAAAAGCGGCTGCTACGGTTTCAGAAGAACCTCTGCCGGCAGGAACTGCTCATCGTTGACGAGCTCGGATTCGTGCCGCTGTCGAAGGCTGGTGCCGAAATGCTGTTCGAAATTCTCAGCCAGCGGTATGAGCGATCATCCACGCTAGTGACCAGCAATCTGCCGTTCGCCGAATGGACGGAGGTGCTGGGGTCAGAACGTCTGACCGGCGCTTTGCTGGACCGCTTGACTCACCATGTTCACATCCTGGAGATGAATGGAGAGAGCTATCGATTAAAGAACAGTAAGAAGAAGAAAGACCCGGGTCCGCAATAACCACGCCGCCGCCCGGAGCCCTCCGCCAACAAACACTGCCTAAGCCAAAAGGAAGAGAGCTGTGGAAATGCCGGGGCTGTGGGAAGAGTGGAAAGCCAAAGACAGGCTTCCCACTCTTCCCACGAGCCCCTTGGAAATCTCGCCAAAAAACCGGCGAGATTCCCACATTCCCACAGCTCCGGCGACGAAGGCGGATGGAAAAGTGGAAAACCAAAAGCAGGTTTCCCACTTTCCCACCGCCTCGATTCCTCTCTCTACTAAAGAGCAAAACCACTCGGCGGGCGGGCTTCGCCCTCCGCCCCCGGCGGCGCTTCGCTCCGCCTCGGTGGTCTCCTTTTACTCCGCCGTGGTGGGAAACTTTCTCTCCGCCCTTGACACGTCCCATCGGCGGTCGCGGCGGCGGTGGAACTCTCCGACAACGCCCGTGTTGTCGGCGTGGTCGTAAACACCGTCGATAACGCTCGAAACATCTTTGAATGCTTGTCCCGCGTTGCAAATGCGAAGACCGCATTATTGATTGGTCGGGTTCGTCCAATCGACCGCGACAAGGTACTTGCGGAGTGGTTACCCCAGATCCAGACGGGGCGGATTCGCTGCGACGATCAGCAGATCTTCATA
>DATAIE010001020.1:0-3381 GCA_036262875.1 Verrucomicrobiales bacterium | reverse complement strand
ACGAGCCGTCGCCGTCGATGTCGATCACTTCCTTGTCAGGAAACGCGCACTTGGCTCCCAGCGCACTGGGGTAGCCGTAGCCCATGCTGCCGAGCCCGAGGCTCGTCACGAGGCGGCGCGGCTCATCAAAGTGATACCACTGCGCGGCCCACATCTGGTGCTGGCCCACGCCGGTGGTGATGATGGCATCGCCCTTGGTAATCTCATACAACTGCTCGATGACATACTGCGGCGCGATGGTGCCGGGCTCCTCCTCGTAGGTCATGGGGCTTTCCTTTTTCCACGTCTCGATCTGAGCGCGCCACTCACCGTAGTGCTCCCAGCCGGACTTGCGGCGCTTCCAGCCGGCTTTGTCGAGCAGTCCGTTCATCTTTTGCAGCGCGTCCTTGATGTCCGCCTGGATGGGCAGGCGCACGAGCTTGTTTTTGTTGATCTCGGAGTTGTCGATATCGATGTGAATGATGGAGCCGTGCTCGCAGAACTTTTCCACCTTGCCCGTCACGCGGTCGTCAAAGCGCACGCCAAAGGCGAGGAGCATGTCCGCTTCGTTGGCGGCATTGTTGGCGGCCACGGAGCCGTGCATGCCCAGCCACTTCACGGAAAGCGGATGCGTCTCCGGATAGGCTCCCACGCCCATGAGGGTGGTGGTGCAGGGAATGCCCGTGCGCTCGGAAAACTCCAGCAGTTCCTTGCTGGCATCGGCACTGATGATGCCGCCGCCGCAGTAGAGCATGGGGCGCTTTGCCGCTTTGATGAGTTCCAGCGCCTCCTGCATCTGCTCGATGAGCGCCGGGCACTCGGCCTTGTAGCCGCGCAGTTCCACTTTCTCCGAATACACCGGCACGATGCGCTTTTCCTGCACGTCCTTGGGCATGTCGATCACCACCGGGCCGGGGCGGCCGGATTGAGCGATGTGAAACGCCTCCTTCACGATGCGGGGGATATCGTTAGGATCTGTCACTAGGTAGCTGTGCTTCACCACGGGCAGGGTGACGCCGAAGAAGTCCGTCTCCTGGAATGCGCCGCGTCCGATCATGAACGTGGGCACCTGGCCGGTGATCGCCACCAGCGGCGTGGAGTCGAGATAGGCATCCGCGATGGCGGTCACGAGATTTGTGGCACCCGGTCCGCTGGTGCCCATGCACACGCCCGCCTTCCCCGTGACCCGCGCGTAGCCCTCCGCTGCAAAACTGCCGCCCTGCTCATGGCGGGGCAGCACGGTGCGGATCTGTTTGGAGCGCGTGAGCGCCTGGTGGATGGGCATCGAGGCCCCGCCGGGATAGGCGAAAATGAGCTCCACGCCCTCCCGCTCCAGGCATTTGACGAGAACATCGGCCCCCGGCATTTCTTCCCCGGCCACAGCCTTGATGGCCGGCGCGGTCTTGGCGGAATTCGATTTGGAGGCGGTATTCTTGCTGCTCATGGACGGATTTTTGAAGGGAGGGTAGGTTTAAGAGGGCGCGTATCCTAATGGCGCTCCCCCCGATGACAACGGGGAGTTTCAGCGGAGAGGAAGGGAGGGGGGTGAGGGAGGGAAACTTCAAAAATCAAAATTCAGAGAAGCTCCAAGCACCAGGCTCCAAGCACCAAAGAAACTTCAAACATCAAAACTTCAAACATCAAAGAAGCTCCAGGTCTCAAACTCCAAACTCCAATGCGTGCGGTGCGTGATTGGCGCCGGTGGCTGGAGCTTGAAGTTTGGAGCTTGGTGTTTCTTTGGTGCTTGGAACCTGGTGCTTGGAGCTTCTTCGAAGTTTCCCCTCCCTTCCGCCTGTTTTTTCCTTGCACGCAAGACCCACCCCCTCCCCGCGTATCGCATGGATACGGGTTGGACTTTTCCCTGGGCTGCGGCCAGGAAAGAGACGCCTTTTCCGGAAATCCTTTCTTCTACCCCCCACTCATGACCATGTCTCATCATTCCTCTGCTCTGCGTCTGCGTTCGGCGCGCTGTTTGAAAGCGGGAGCGCTGCTCCTGGCGCTCGCGGCAGCGCCGTCGTCTCTTCTGGCGCAGCGCGATCTGAAGGAAATCCCGTCCATCGATCCAAAGGTGGAGCAGGATTCCTTCAAGCTCGCGCCCGGGCTGGAGGTGAATCTCTTTGCGCAGGACCCGCTGATCCGGAAACCCATCCAGATGGCGTGGGATGAACGCGGGCGTCTGTGGGTGGCCAGCAGCGCCATTTATCCGCAGATCATTCCCGGCCAGCAGCAGAAGGACCAGATCGTGATTCTGGAGGACACAGACGGCGATGGAAAAGCGGACAAGAGCACCGTGTTTTTCGAGGGCCTGCTCATTCCCACGGGCATCCTTCCGGGCGATGGCGGCGTGTATGTGGCCAACAGCACGGAACTGGTGTTTATGAAAGAGGGGCCGGACGGCCGCGCCGCCGGGACGACGGTGCTGCTCAGCGGATTCGGCACGGAGGACACGCACCACATTCTCCACGGGTTCAAGCGCGGGCACGACGGCTGCCTCTACATGAATCAAAGTGTCTACATCCACACGCACGCGGAGACCCCCTTCGGCGTGCGGCGGCTCATGGGAAGCGGCATCTGGCAGTTCCGGCCGGAGACGGGGCGGCTGGAGGTTTTCACGATGGGTCAGGTGAATCCGTGGGGGCACATCTTCGACTACTGGGGCCAGAGCTTCACCACGGACGGCGCGTATGGCGAGGGGATCAACTACGCCTTTCCCGGCGCCACCTTCCTCTGCCTGCCTAACCAACTCCCGCGCATCCTGAAGGGGCTGAATCCCGGCCAGCCAAAGCAGTGCGGGCTGGAGGTCATCAGCGGGCGGCATTTTTCGGAACAGTGGCAGGGCGACCTCATTACCAATGACTTCCGCGGCCACCGGGTGAACCGTTTCAAGGTCCGGGACCAGAACAGCGGCTTTGCCTCCCAGCAGCAGGAGGATGTGGTGCGTTCCAGTCACGGCTCGTTCCGCCCCATCGATGTGAAAATGGGGCCGGACGGCGCACTGTATATTGCCGACTGGTTCAATCCCATCATCCAGCACGGCGAGGTGGACTTCCGCGATGAACGCCGCGACCACACGCATGGCCGCATCTGGCGCATCACGGAAAAGGGCCGCCCCCTGTGTCCCAAAGTAAACTACACTAAACTAAGTGTGGAGGAACTGGTAAATCTTCTGAAGGAGCCGGAGCAGTGGGTGCGCCTGGAGGCGAAGCAGGAACTGAAGCGGCGGAAGCCGGCGAATCTCATCGAGGTGCTGAAGGCCGCGGTGGAGAAGTCGGACGATCCGCATCTACGCATCGAGGCGCTGTGGGCGGCGGAGACGGCGGGCGCAGGCGATGCCTCCTTCCTGCTGAACAAGAGCGTCACGAATTCTCCCCAGGCCCTCTCCGCCTATGTCCGCCTGGCGAG
>DATAIE010001019.1:0-12315 GCA_036262875.1 Verrucomicrobiales bacterium | reverse complement strand
ACAAAATCCGAAGCGTCCTTCTTGATCACCTCCGCCGCTGCATCGCGCCGTTCCGTCCAGGCTTTGGCTCCTTTGTCGCTGTTGTTAAGATAGCGCAGGTTGAACGTGAGCACCCTCACGGTTCCTTTTTCCTTCTCCTTTTCCTTTTCCTGCGCTCCGCACGGCGCGGCCCAAAGACACAGGAGCATCAGAACAAAAAGTCGTTTCATAGTCTTCAGACTTTATCCCGCCCCCTCATGCCACCGCTATGAAAAAGTGGCGATACTCCTGCTTTTCCGGCTCCCGCTGGTGTTAACTCCCCGACTGCGGACAAAATTCCTGCTTTCCCTGAAATGCTGACCGGGGAGACTGCAACGGTATGACCCAAACCTCACGCCGTCGTTTCCTTCGCTCCGCCGCTGCTGCCGGCGCTGCGCCGTTTATCCTTCCGTCCAAAGTTTGGGCCGATCCCCCTTCGAAGAAGCTGGCGCACGCCGCCATCGGCATCACCGGCCAGGCGTCGGGAGATATTTCCTCACTCGTGGGGTCCAACCGCCTGGAGGTCGTCGCCATCGCTGAAGTGGACAAACGCAACCACGCGGAAGCGAAGAAGCGTTTTCCTAACGCCGTCATCTATCAGGACTGGCGCGAACTCTTCGCCAAAGAGAGTGACAAGTTTGAAAGCGTGAACGTCACCGTGCCGGACCACATGCACGCCATCATCGCGATGAACGCGATCAACCGGAAGAAGCACGTCTATTGCCAAAAGCCCCTCACCCACACCGTGCACGAGGCCCACGCCCTTCGCACCGCCGCCAAAAAGGCGGGCGTCGTTACCCAGATGGGGAACCAAATCCAAAGCGACGGCTCTTACCGCACCGCCGTCAAAATGATCAAGGACGGTGTCGTCGGAAAGATCAAAGAGGTCCACAGCTGGTGCTCAGCTCAGTTCCCCCAGGCTCCCCGGCCCGCCACCAGTGATCCGGTGCCGGAAGGACTCGACTGGAATCTGTGGCTGGGCGTCGCTCCGGAGCGGCCCTATCACAGCGGCATCTATCATCCCTTCAACTGGCGCGGCTGGCAGGACTTTGGCGGTGGCGCGGTGGCCGACTTCACCTGCCACATCATGGACAATCCCTACAAGGCGCTCGACCTCGCGGCTCCCTTCAGCGTCGAGTGCACCGGCGCGGAGCAGGCATGGATCGACAATGCCGCCCGCCGCAACGACAGTTGGCCCCAGTGGGAGACCTTCCGTTTTGAATTCGCCGGCACGGATTTCACTGCGGGCAAGACGCTCCCGCTCTACTGGTATGATGGCGGCAAAGTCCCTCCGTCCGAAGCCATCCCTGGCCTTGAAGGCCGCAAGGTCACCGGCAGCGGCTCCGCCTTTATCGGTGAAAGCGGCACGCTGATGATCTCCCACTTTGGCACGCCCCCGCAGTTGCTCCCGCTCGCAAAACAAACGGAGTACCGCTCAAAGAAGATTCCTTCCGAAAAGGGTTCGCCGCAGGATCACTACACGAGTTTTGTGCTCGCCTGCCTCGGAGAGGGAAAGACCACCAGCCACTTCGACTACGCCGTGCCTCTCGTAGAAGCCGCGCATCTCGGAATGATCGCGGTCCGGTTCCCCGGCAAAAAGCTCGCCTGGGATTCCGCCGCCCTCAAATTCCCTGGAAACGACGACGCCACCGCCTTCGTGAAGACGAAGTACCGTGACGGCTGGAGTGTGGAAGGCATCTAAGATCAGCCACCAAAGAAAGAGCCCCGCGTCTCTCGCGGGGCTCTTCCGGAGTCATTTCCGGCAGCGTCTTCTTAGTTGCGCCTGCTGCGGTATCCTCCGCCGCTGCCGCGCTCTGCGAGCCCCTGCTTGGTCGTGCTGTAGCCACTTGGGCGGGACCCGCTGTACCCGCCGGGACGTGAGCCGCTGTAGCCGGTTATACGCGTGGGATTGGAACTCCCGTGCGTCCAGCTTCCAGAGTGATTGCCACCGCTCCAGTTGCCGCTGCCACTATGGGCCCAGTGGTTGTGTCCGTGATTGTGGTCATTCCAGTAGTGTCCACCGTAATAGCGGCGGCCACCGTAGTAATAACTGCTCCCCAGCACGACGGACGGCCCGTAATATCCCGGAGAATAATAGGGATCATAGTATCCGTCATAGTATCCCGAAGACACCACCGGGCGGGCATAACCGCCACCGTAGTAAGCCGTGTCATACCCGTTGGGATTGTAGGCGCATGAACTGAACGAAGCGGCAACGGCCAGCGCCGCGGCAGCTGAAAAAAACTGACGTATTTTCATAGTCTTGGTGTTTGGGGGTTGCCTGTGGGACGTTTGAACGCCGGCGGCTATTCAAACATCTTTACTCTTTTTCTGCAAGAACCCCGCCCTTCAGGACGGCTCCTGCAAATAAACAAACCCTTCATCATCCACGCGGGCACCTGGAGGCAGGACGATTCGCCGCCCAAACGGCAGCACGCAGACCCCGGTTCCATCCTCTTCCCGGTGGAACCGCACCCCGGGCAAAAGCCGTCCGCAACTTCCCGGACGGCTCCCGTCCTGCGGTTCAGCGGTGGCCGTCACCAGCGGCGGATCCGGCATCGAAACCGCCAGGATCGCCGCTCCGGCATTATCCGCAAGGCACGGATACATTTGGATTTCCTCGGCTCCCGCGGGCGTCTTGCACCCGCCATACTGGACGAAGGACCGCAGGCTCCCTCCCGATTCGTGAAGGATAATCCCCAGTTTCCTTGCGAACGCCGCGTCTCCCAGAGCACATGTTCCATTCTGGCGGCTCAGGGCGGCCCGCAGCTTTGTCAGGGGTAAATCCGCCGCCACCGGCAGGCACGGCAGCCCGCGCAGCAGTGTCGCCCACAGTCCGATAATCGTCCCCGCGGCGGAGGCCGTCGGCGCGCTGCAGAGCAGGCGGTCCCCCTCCCGCAGCAGATCCGTGCCCCTCAGCATTTCCGTCTGCGCCATGAGTTCCGGACCGGTAATCACGCTCAACTTCGGTCCCTCCGGACCCGCGAACACAAAACCCGCCCCTCCATACTCACCCGACTTCGGCATAAACCAGCGGAGCGCGAAGCGCGGCAACAGCCACGCCACCGCCGTGTCCGCCAGCAAATAGAGTTCGTCCACCTCCTCCAGTTCCGACTCGATATCCAGCACATGGTCCGGCCACGGAAAGCCTGCCAGCCGGGACCGCATCCCCAGCGTCGTTACCACAGAACCGATTCCCTGCTCGGCCAGCAGCGTTCTCAGCGCCTCCGGGTCCCGTGCTGCCGCGGGCGCAATGTTCACCGCCGTTTTCCCTGCAAAGATCAGCGCGACATTGGCAGTCACCGACGGGATCCCCTCCGGCACCACGACCCCGATCCTCGCCCCGGGTATCTTCCGCCACCGCCGGGCCAGTTGAAACGCCCTCCCAAACAATTCCCCTCTCCTCAGCGAGCGCTGCGCCGCATCGCTCTCCGCCACGGCAGTACGCCAAGGATGCCGGCACAGGGCGTGCGCCACGGCCAGCGGCAGGCCGCGATCGACCTCTCCGCGCAGCGAAATCCCCTCCGCCGCCAGTTCCTGATACACCGTCCGGCAGCGCTCCACCGTCGCCTCCGCTGCCGGGATGGGCTTTCCGAAAAGCACAGACACGTGATAGGGAAAATGGTGCGGGTGCTTCCGGAAAAACCGTCCTCTCTCGAAGGAAAAAACAGATCCCCACAGGTCATCCATATATACCGGAATCACAGGCGTCCCCGCCCGCCGCGCGATGAGCTCGAAGCCCTTCCGGATTTCGTTCATCATCCCCGTCCGGGTCAACTGCCCCTCCGGGAAGATACAGACCACATCACCGCCCTTCAAGGCGTCTGACAGAGCCACGATGGCGTCCTTGGCCCGGCGGTTGGAAATCGGCACCACGCCGAACATCCGCAGAATTCCTGACAGCACCGGGTTCCGGAAAAACTCGTCGAACGCAGTGAACCGCACGGGCCGTTCACACGCGGCCGAAAGAATCAGCGCATCGATGTAGCTCACGTGATTGCAGATCAGCAGCACCCCGCCCCGCTCCGGTATCCGGTCCTGATGCACCACCCGGATGCGGTACACGATCTTCGCAAAGCTCAGCACACAAAACCGGATGAAGTTCTGCGGGATGATCCGCAGCACGTAAGCGGAGGTCAGCAGACACAGCACCCCGAGCACGACGAACTGCCCATGGATTCCCACTCCCATCTTCATCAGCAGCAGTTGCAGCATGATGCCCACGACCATCCCCAGTGAATCCAGCAGCCCCGCCGAAGCCAGCATCCGTCCTCTCACCTGGGGTTCCACCTGGTCCTGCAAGTAGGCGTTCAGCGGCACCATGAACAGCGCGCTGCACGCGCCCACGCAAGTCACGAAGAGGCAAAACAGGGCACCGCCCGGAGTCACCAGAGAAAGAAACACGCAACTCGCCGCCATGCCCACCCCTCCCAGCGGCACCAGTCCCAGCTCAATGTGGTTCGCCGACAGCCACCCCGTCAAAAAGCTCCCAATCACAACTCCCAGCGCCACGTATCCGAGAAACTCGCTGCTCAAGCCGGCCTGGGCCGCGCGGTTCGTTTCGATCACCGCGGCCATTTGAATGAGCATCAGCGTCAGCATCGTCGCCGCCAGCCAGAAGAAAGACACCCCCAGCGCCGTCAGCCACACACGCCGGGTGCGAAAGAGCTCCCCCAGATGCTTGAAGTGGTCGGTGAACAGCTTGCGGCTGAACCGCTCCTCCATGTGCGAATTCGTCCGCTTCAACTGAAAGGCGAAGACCATCGGCAGCAGCGCTCCCGCCGCCAGGATGAACATTGGCACCGACGCTGCCTGCCAGGGGGCGCTGTCCGGTTTCGACGTTCCTCCAAACACATCGTCATGGAAATATTGAAAGGTCTTTCCGCCCAGCAACTGGCCTCCTGCAAAGGCAAGGATCATCGTCATCTGCATCCACCCGGACGCCATCGTCAAATGCCTCTCCCCCACCAGTTCCTTCACGATACCCGCCTTCGCCGGTCCAAAAATCGCCGCCTGAAATGCCAGCGCGAAAAACAGCACCGTCGCCACCCAGAACAACTGCATGTAGAACGCCACTGCGATCAGCAGCAGGCACACCACCTGGGCCATGCTGCACCAGATGATGATCCGCCTTTTCGAAAAACGGTCTGCCATCCATCCGGCCAGCGGAGCGAAGAACAACTGCGGCAGCACCAGCAGCGCGCTGATGATTTGCGGATAGTACTGGCTCACGGCGATGACCTGCGAGACGGCAAGCAGAATGAACTGCGCCACCTTGTCGTTTAGCGCGTTGTGCGCCTGGTTCTCCACCACTCTCCACAACGAACCCCACGCGGGGATGGTCCGCGCCTGTTCCGGCCTGCTCGAAGAGGTCTCTGTCATCAACAGCCGGTATTGTCCCCGCACCTTTCCCTCACGCAAGAGCCGTAATCAAAACTTCGCCGCTTACTGCTCCGCTGCATGTTCTTTATGGACCTCCAGCCGGTGCAGCAGTTCGAGAGCCCGTGCGCGGGTCACCTCCATGATCGCCGATGCCCGCATCGGAATGTACATCGTCCCGTCGTATTGATCATAACAACTGTTGATGAAGGCAATTTGTGCGTCGCGATAGGAAATCCACTGCAACTGCGCCGCCTTCAGGGCCGCGAATGATTTCTCCGGCAACACCTTTTTCAATTCCTGGTAGGCCCGGTTCATTTCCTTGTCCCAAAGCAGAAGGCCTTCACGATAGGCTTCCGTCGTGGCCGCCGTGGACTTCGCGTTGTCCGCCTTCTTCTCCACCTTCACGTCGATCGGATGCTTCTTCTCTTTCGTTTCCTCCTCGTCCTCGGCCCGGACGGTCAGGGTGAACATCAAACAGACTGCGAGCGCGGACAGGAGAGTTTTCATGGGTAAAACTTTCTACGATTTCCTGCGGATTCCATTACATTCTTTCTCAATGACGCCGCCCCGTGCTCGGCTGCCAATGGCCCGCGGCATATCCCGGCTGAGCGGCCCGCCTTTTGTTATTCCGGTGCACTTTGGCAAACATCGCCATCAGCGCGGCGACAATCGCTCCGCCGCCTCCCGCGAGCGCCGCGCTCCGCCAGTTGATGTTCGAAAAACGAATCCCCTCCTCCCGTTCGAGCGTTTCCGCGTCCGAAGGATTCGCTGCAATGATCGCTCCCACCCATCCGGCTGCCAGTTCCTTGAGCTTGATCATTTCTTCAGGGGAAGCCGTCTCCAGATTCCGCACGTACAAGAGCCACATCCGCCCCCGGATCAGGACGGTCGTCGTGACCACACCCTGCACCTGCCCGTTCTCACCGATCATCCGGCTGGCGAAAGAATAATGGCGGTCACTAAAGTCGTGAACGGGATGTACAAACATCCCGGATCTGAATGTCTCCGGTGAATTCAGTTCTTCGGAATCGGTTTTCCGCCGCAGTTTCTCAAGGTCCTCCTTGCTGGCGTCCCGCCCCCTCACTTTCCGGACAGTTTGCACATCATACTGCCGGCCAAAATCCTCAGGATTGTTCATCCGGTCGTCCGGTCGCAGCATCAGCCGGAGATCATTGCCGCCACCGCCCACCTGGGCTCTCAGCACCTCGAATCCCGGATCGGATTCCGGCACCATCCCGAAGCCTCCCGGCACCGGTATTTCCATCGTGACATCCCCCTCCTGAAGGGTAATACCCCCACCCCTTGCCCGGGGCGCGGCCAAGGCCAGCGCCATGAACAGGACGGCAGGAACAATCCTAAATATCATACAATCCGTATTTATTAGCACGCCAAAGGGTGAAATTCAAGCCATTTTCATCGGGGCGCAGCCATGACGAGCCAAAACGTCCCCTCAAAGTCCACCCACGGGCACGCCCTTCCCTGCCCGGTCACAGGACTCGCATCTCATCTCCAACTTTCCCGAAGACCGTTTCCCGGTCTTACTTCTTTTTTGCCGCCTTTTTAGCCGCAGGACCTGCGAGCATTTCCCCCACGTGCTTCAACCAGTCCGAATAGGTAAAACCGAGCGCCGGCGGGAAAATGTCCCCCCGGGCGTCTTCGCATACGAAATTCTCCAGATCCTCGTCGCTCCGTTCCGTGAGCAGGTGGTGGATGTCCGCCAGGATCGACTTTTTCACCTTTTCATCCGCCTTCCGCGTGAACTTCTTGATCGCATGATCAGCCGACTCGTGCTCGATCGTCCAGTCCGGGTGGAATACGGAGCCGAGGAACTTTTTCAATTCGACGTAGGGAACTTTCTTCATGACAGGTTGCAGGAGGCAAAAAGGGAAACCGGCCCGCGCAGGGAGGGTGGTGGCCGGGCGGGAGCGGAAAACGTGCTGCTTTTCCACGGTTATCAGGAAATGAGCAACCACTTTCTCTGGTCATGCAGGCTTCTGCCGCGTTGTGCAAAGGGTTTTTCGACCGCTGGTCCTTCGATTTCCCCGGAAATGGGAGGACCATGAGACGGACTACTTCCGCACGACGGCCTCATTTCCAAATTCCCAGTCACCCTGCAGGCGGCGCAGCGAGTCATGCGTGAAGTCCACAAAGGAGCGCTTCTGTGCCTGAGGGATGTTGCCGGGACGGACCGTGCACTCCCATGAGATTCGAGCGATGCGCTTTGCATCGGCGGGCGTCGCCGTGAGAGACGCATTGCCAAACGAAGACTCGGTTTTCACCGGAAGCCCTGGCGGGAGATTGAGAACGCGCCCTGGGGGAACGTGGAGGCTCACTTCCGAACGCAGGGTCAGCGCGGAGGTCAGTTGCAGCGGCGTGCCTGTGTCTTCGTCACTGTTGCCGGTATCCGCGGCGAGAAAGTGGTTTTCGATCACCGCGGGAAGGTCGAGCCGGAGAATGCCGTGTTCGCTGTGCAGGCAGCGGCGGGCCTCCCACTGGATGGCGATGCGCAGCGGCACGTGCAGTTCCTTGATGTTCAGAATGCGGATGTTGCCCACACGATGGCTCAGCCGGTCAAACCCTATCAACTGCCGGAGCATGGCCGTGCGGTCGTTGGGCGCCAGCGGGGCAAGCTGTGACCGGAGCCGGGCGGCGTGGCTGCCCGTGAGGGTGATCACGTCGTTGAAGACGGCGTCGTCCGTTCCGCGAAACTCGAGCTCGCGTTTCAGCACGACTTCGCTCGGCGGGGAAAAGGCGGGTGTATCCGCGAGAACCGGGCCCGCCGGATCGAGCACCAGCGTCGTGCGCGATTCGAGTTGCATGGGCGCGGTGCCGGGCACCGGGGAAAGGTATTTATTCGTGGGATCGATAAAGTCGAAGTTCTTCGAACCAGGCACAGGCAGGGCGACAATCATGTGGTCGAACTGGGACATGCACGGAAACTCCCGGTGGATGGAGCCGCGGCTGTTGACGAGACAGAGCCGCGAAGGAATGGCGACCGCGTTGAAAAGCTGATGGAGGAGGACGGATTGATCCTTGCAGTCGCCATACCGGTTGGCCAGCGTGACTGCCGCTGCGTTCGGATTGATCGCCCGGGCACCGAACTCGATGGCCGTATAACTGATCGTTTCCCTGACAAGTGCCGAGATGGCCGCAATCCTCTCCTCCCGGGTGCGCAGCCCGGCGATCGCATCCTGCGCGGCATGCGTCACCGCCGTGTTGGTGGCAAGCCGGTCGCGGATCTGATCGAGATAGTCGCGCCCCAGTTTGTCCCAGCTCACACTGGGAGTGCCGATATGGAGCACAGGCAGTTCATCGGTATTGCCGCCGGCCAGCAGCGCATTGTTGAGGAGCGCAGGTTTGGTTTCCATCCACACGAGCGAATCTCCGTCGCGGTCCGGCTGCCGGTGGCGGGTCGAAGCGAATTTAAGTTTCGCCGTGTCCCCCGTGATGAACCAGGTATCGAGGCGGCACGGCTCCGGCAGCGCAAACACATGACGGTTGTATTCAATCGTGCTCGCGGCGCCGGCGTTTTCGATGGTATAGGCGTAGTGAATGGTGCAGCCAGGTGTCAGCCCGGGAACTGGCAAATGGATGACCTTCCCGCTCGCCGCCATGCCGGAGGAGGCGCCGTCGAGACTGTAGTGATCCCGCAGCTTGGCTTCAGCCACCGGATGGCCGGTTCCATCGAGCACCTGCAGATAGTGAATGCAAAGGCGCTGGCTCTGCGGCTGTACCGAAAAGTGCATGGTGTTGAAGACGGACATGCCCTCTTCATCGAGCACCCGGATGGCGCCGCGAACCGTTTCGCGCAGCGGCTGGCCTGCGTGGAGTTGCACGCCGGTGACGCGGTAAAGATGCACCACGGACTGGCCTCCCTCCTCCACGAGCGGAGCCCAGGCTTTTGGAAGTTTCGCGGCAAGGCCCGCCGGCAGCGGCACCGCCGGAATGTTGGCGTTCACGATCTCCTGCGTGCCGTCCTGCCCGGTGCTGGCAGCAAGAGAACTGAGCGCCTCCCGTGCAAGAACACTGCCTGGATTGGCCTCGAGTATCTTTTGATAAGCCTCCCGCGCCTCCGTGGTATGGCCCAGAGCCGTCTCGCAGGAGGCGGAAAGAAGCTGCAACTGTTCGCGCGCGGGATTCTTCAGCGCCAGAAACCGGGCGAGCTCCAGTGCTTCCGGAAGCAGGCGGCAGCGCATGAGCACATTGACGCACTCGACACTGAGTTCGACATCGTCCGGTTTTGCGCCGCGCACCGCGCGCACCACTGCGGCAGCTCTCGATCGCTCGCCGGTTTCGGCCATCAGCAGCGCATTGTAGAGATGCCAGACAGGGGAACTGTCGATCGTGCTCAGGAGCTTCACAAATTCCCGCGCCTCCCGCCACGCTTTAGCTTCCATCAGCGTTTCGATGTAAACGGCCGCCATCGTCCCCGCAAGCCCGCCGTTTTTCAGCAGGCCGACGGCGATGCGGCGCGATTCCTCCGCATGACCGATGGAGGCGAGCAGGAGCATCTTCTGCGCCTCCCATTCCTGGTCACCCGCATTGCGGCCTTCGTTGGTGGAGATGAGATTCAGGGCGTCATCGCGTTTGCCGGCAGCCGCCAGACTGCGTGCGGCATTGCAAAGATCGTCCGGGCGGCGGTCGAATTCGAACAGCACCCGGTGGAAATTGCACGCCTCTTCATGCCGGCCGTTGGCAGTGGCGTCCTCCGCGTAGCCCGCAAGGGCGCTCCGATGGAAAGCGCGCTCCTCGATCACTCCGAAATCCGGATCGCCGTTCGCACCCGGATCGACTTTGAAAAGGTCGAGGCTGGCAGCAAGCTGGTCCGCCTGGATGTCGCCCGGTGCAAAGGCAAACAGCATCATGAGTGACTGTCCGCACCGCACCGCGCGGACCTCCGCCTTTCCCGCCCGGCTGTTGAACGAACCCGTACCGCGCAGAGTGGCCGCGCGCTGTCCGTGATGCGGCCGGCGGTCGACACGCCCCCATTGAAAATCCCGCAGAGCCGGCCAGATGACACCGATAAGTGACGCCGTGCGGGCGGGATCGTCCGGCAACCCTTCGTTGGGAGCGAACGCCGCGGCGATGCGCACTCCGCCCCGGCTGGTGAAACCGAGTACACTTCCCGACAGGGTCACCTCCGCTCCAGGCCAGGTATTCCACATCCCCGGTTTCAGTCCCAGCGTGACATTTCCATAGATCACCGGCGGATTTTGCACCGGCACGGCTCCCGCGGTTTCCAGCATTGCCGTCACGTCCGCGGACCGCAGGAAGCGCGTCGGATCGATAATGGAAAATCCTTCCGCCAGCCGGCGCGCCGTTTGACTCAAATAATAGGCGGGCGTCCGCGCCGGCATCGCCGTAATCATCTCGTAGACGATGCCGTTCAGCGGATAAAGCCACATCTCGGCGTTCGTGCGTTCATGCGACAGCATGAGGTCCTCCACCTCGATACGGCTGAAAAGCAGACCGTTCACTTTTACATCCTCCCGGCCCGTGATGCGGCATCCGGTCCCGAGCGCCTGAATGGCCGCCTGCACAGCAGTCGCTGCACGGTTCTGATCGGATGTCGTTTCCACTCCCATGGGCAGCACGCGCAGGGCAAAATCGGCTTTTCCGATTTCCTGACGGGACGTCGAACCACCGGTGACTTTGGTGAGGCTGAACACACTGCCCTCCCGCGACCAGGGATCGCGTCCAAAATCCCAGGCGTCCTCCGGCGTTAGAAATCTGAAGTTGAGGTCCGGAAACTCCCGCAGTTCCTGCGGTTGGAAATTGAAATGCTCATGCAGCGAAAGGGAATTGATGACCTCCGCCTGCGGCAGGGACGGCGTCTTGCGTATCAAAATCTGTGCCTCTGATTCATCGCCTCCCCGGCGGTGACTGTCATACCAGCGCTCGAACAAGCGGTCGAGTTTCAGGAAAACGACAAGACTCAGCGTAAGAACCGCCGCCGCGCCTTTGAGCATCGGACCGATATACTGCCGGCGGCGGGAGGGCGGCGGGTCAGGAGTGAACGCAAACGAAGCCGTGCGGCTGAATTGTGCCTCGGGAAGACTCACCGGCGCAACCGCGGCGGTAGACACAAAAGGATTTTGGAGCAGCAGCGCCGCTGTCGCCTCAGGAACTGACGGGGGCTGAGTTTGGGCCGGCGCCGCCGCCACCGCCAACGCGGGAATGGAAACAGCGGGCGCCGGGTCAATCGGCGGCACTGCTGATACCGGCGGAGGCAAGGACATTTCCGGCGCCGCAGGGACCTGCGGAAGTGCGGCCTTCTCTAAAACAACGGAAATCGGTGGTGGCGCGACAAACGGGGGCGCCTCTGATACGGGCGGCGGCGCTGGCACGGGAGGGACCGGAGCGACCGGCACGGGCGGCGGGACAGAAATCGGAGGCGGCTTCACCGCTGGGGGCGTAATGGCGGGAGGAGGAGCGGCGACCGCCGTTGGTGGCGGTTCGGGAGGTGCTTCCACTGACGGCTTTTTCGCAGGAGGTGCTTTTGATTGCGCCTGAGACGGCCCCTGCGGCTCGGCTGTTTCCCCGGGCTTGGGTAAGCGCGGTTCCACTTTTTTAGCTTTTTGACCCTTGCCGCTAACAACAGGCCTTCTCACCCTCAGATTGCGCTGACCTGGTGCCAGCGGAGCGCCGGATGGCTCAGGATCGCTGGCAACTGCATGGCGGCCTCTCGGAGCCCTGGGTGCCTGGGGAACCGGGACGGGCTCTGCAGCAACGGGCTCAGCGGCAACGGGCGGCGGCAACGGCGCGGCGACCGGTTCAGGAGGCACCGGTTTCGGCGGTGCAGAGATGATCGAATGACAGGCGGGACACGGCCCCTCCTGGCCGCACGCATCCACAGGCACTGTCAGCAACTGCTGGCATTGCGGGCACTCAAACTGAATCGAGGGCACGTCAAAC
>DATAIE010001018.1:0-3767 GCA_036262875.1 Verrucomicrobiales bacterium | reverse complement strand
TCCAATGCGGGAGGGCTGCCAAGAAACCGTCTGGCCATGGTTTCCGCCACGGGCACAGGGCGTCCGGTCGAGTCATGGCGCTGTGACGCCAACGATCAGGTGGACCGGCTCGTTTCGATCGGGGGAGTGCTCTATGCCGGGGGCCGATTCTCGAAGATTGGCGGTATCAACCGGTCGTGGCTCGCGCGGATCAGCAGCGGCGGAGTCGTGGATGCCGCCTGGAACCCGTCGCCTAACAATCCCGTGTTCGACATCACCGCGGACGGTACGCATCTTTATCTGGCCGGGGGTTTTACCCAAATCGGAGGCGCGAATGTCTCCTTCGCAGGGCGCATTCCGCTGTCCGGCAGTTCCGCCGATGCTTCGTGGGCGCCCAATCCTGACAGTCTCGTCGCGCGCATCTGTGTTTCCGGCGACAGCGTGTATCTCTCCGGTAATTTTGTTACCGTTTCCTTTATCCCGCAGAAATACATGGCCCGCATTGTCCGCACCTCGGGCAATGCCGACAACACCTGGAAACCGCCTCTGGACGGCGCGCTCCTCGCTCTCGTGCCGGATAGCGGCAACGGTTGCTGGGGAGGTGGCCGCTTTGATTCCAATGGCACCGGCTCAGGCTTTGCCCATTTTCTGAATAATCTGGGCAGCACGGCCCCGGCCTATCCTGCGACCATCGAAAACACCGGTGCGGTAAAGGTGATCAAAGCGGACCCGGCGGGCGGCTGGCTGGTGGGCGGCGACTTCGATATGGTGAACGGCGTGAAGCGGCACTCGCTTTTCCGGCTGACCGCCGGGCGCGCCGTGAACAATGCGTGGAGTGCAGGCCTGGGAGGTTTTTATACGGAGGTAACGTCCATGGATATTGCCGGCGGCAATGTGATCATCGGCGGGCAGTTCGAGGTGCCCGGAGTCGGCGGAGAATTGATCTACAATTGTCTTCTTTTGAATGCTGCCACCGGGGCCGCGGTCACTACGTTCAAGCCGCTGCCGTCCTCGACGGTGCAGACGATTTTGCCCCAGGCGGGTGCGTGGCTCATTGGCGGAAATTTCGAGCAGGTAAGCGGACAGGCGGTCCGGTATCTCGCACGCATTGGACCCACCGGGGAGCTGGACCCTTCGTTTGCGCCGGGACCGGACGGGAATGTCCACACGCTCCTCCAGGCCGGCAACGAACTCTATATCGGCGGTGAATTCAGCGGCTTCACGGTGGGCGCGACGACGATCCCGCTGCCGTTCCTTGCCCGCCTGGTCAACACCACGCTGGATCAGGCGTGGCAGCCCCGCCCCAACCAGGCCGTCTTTGCCCTCGCGATGGATGGAAATTACCTCTTCGCCGGAGGCCGGTTCACGAGCATGGCCCGCATGCGGCGGAAGTATCTCGCGCAGGTGCCTCTGGGCGGTGCAGGCACGCCCACGGCATGGAATCCGTCCCCGGACGACACAGTGCAATCGCTGCGCATCGACGGCGGGCGTTTGTACGCAGGCGGGCAGTTTTTTGGGATTGCCGGATTTCAGTGGCCGAAGCTGGCGCGCTTTTCACTCTCTTCGCTCGCTTTGGATACAACCTATCAAACGACAGGGGAAAACGGTTCCGTGTATGTCATCGAACCATCGGGTGGCGACCTCCTCATCGGCGGCAGTTTCGATGGCTGGGATGACGACTTCAACAAACGCAGCCTCATTGCGGTGACCCCGGGAGCGTCACCTCCGCCTCCACCTGCGGCGCTGCTCGCGCACGGGGATGATGAAGATCTGCTGGCGGACTATTTCGCTCCTGCGGTGTCCGTTTCCCCTGCGCCGGGATACGCTCTGACATGGGAGGAAAATGCCGCGCTGCCTCAGGGAATGGTGTCCCGGGTCCAGTGGTCTGCGGACCTTTCCGCATGGCATGAGAGTGGAGAAGCAGTCGATGGCATTACCCGGTCGGTGACTATCAGCGCCAATGGCACCCACCGTATTGCGCAGGTGATCAGTGATCCGCCGGACCCTGGCGGGAGTCTGTTCCTCCGCATCGTGATCACTGCCGGTGAAAATCCTCCGTCCCAACTGCGGCCATGAGATTCCTGCCTTCGGTTCTTTTGTTTTGGGCTCTGTCGATACCACTGAGCCTTTCCGCTGCGCCGCCGCCCAATGATCAGTTTGCCGCCGCCACGGTGCAAACCGGCACTTTCTGGCTGACCCAGGGCACGCTGCACGGTGCCACCAGTGAGTCCAACGAGCCGATCCTCACCGGTTTTCCGAACGGCCCCACCGCATGGTGGCGCTGGACCGCTCCGGCGAGCGGTGCCATCCGTGTGCGCACATGGGGGAGCGAGGAAACGAACATGGTGAGCGTCTATCGCGGAGCGACGCTCGATACCACGCGCCTTGTGGCGTTTGGCAGCGGACATTTTGAGCGGGCTCATTCTGCGGAGGCTCTTTTTACCGCCACCCAGGGAGAGACCTATTCCATTCAGGTCCTGGGGGCGGACTATGCCAATGCTCTCAACGTCTTCGATCCTGTCCTGCCGTCCCGCATTCAGCTCAGTCTTACCTCCTCAGGGCCACCGGCGAATAACAACTTCGCGGATGCTCAGGTCGTTTCCGGTTCCACCGCGGATGTGGTCGTGAGCGACGCCGGAGCCACTTCGGAAGCCGGTGAACCGCTGGACCTCCCCAATGCCAAAGGTAATACCGTCTGGCTTTCATGGGTGGCTCCCTCCAACGGCACCTGGCTGGTGGATACACAGCAGGGCGACCACGACACCGTCACCGCCGTCTATACGGGCGCCGCCGTGAATGCCCTGACAAGACTCGACTTCAGCGATGACAGCATTGGCTTTGACGGGAATCCCTATGCCGGCGGCGGGCGGGTCACCTTCCGCACCTCCGCGGGGCAGACCTATCGTATTCAGATTCAGGGCGCATCTCAACCAGGCGAGCCGCTCGACCTGGGAAATGTACGCGTCCTCCTCCAGCCGGTGCAGCCAACAGCCAACGATGACTTCACCGCTGCCTCCGCGCTTTCCGGTACCGCGCCCGCAGCCGACGGGTGGACCACTTTCGCCACGCGCGAAACCGGGGAGCCCACCGCCGATCCTGATGAATCCCGCTCCCTCTGGTGGAAGTGGACGGCTCCTTCCACCGGGCACCTGGCCGTGATTCAATATGAGGGCAATCTCGAGGCCTACAGTGGCACGGCCCTGGCAAATCTGGTGAAGCTCCCGTTTGCCCCGCACTCCGGTTCGCGTGTGTCACTGGGTGCCGTGACCACCTGGCATACGGTCACTGCCGGCGCTCCCGTCTGGCTCCGCGGCACGGGTTCCAGTGACCGGGTCATCTTTGCCCTGCGCTCCGTGCAGCCTCCCGCGAATGATGATTTTGCCGGGCGGAAAGCCATCGCGGGCACCGCTGTTTCCGAGACGGTGGACATGGAATATGCGAGCTGGGAAACCAATGAGCCTAACACGGATGCCCTGGGCCCGCAGACGGTCTGGTATCGCTGGACCGCGCCCTCCACGGGCCGTTTTGTGATCGATTCCAAAGGCAGCCCGTCCTTCACCCGCGTGGATGTGTTTACGGGTACGGTGCTCACGTCCCTCGCTTCGGCAGGCACGGAGGCGCTCTACGGCTTCTCACCGAATGCTTATGGCCGCATTTATCTCAATGCGGTTTCCGGCACCGAATACAACATCCGGCTGCGGCGGGAGAGCGTGGTCTCCGGAACGGATCATTTGAACATCCGTGCGGCTCCTGCGCCTGCGAATGACAACTTTTCCGCTGCGATCCCC
>DATAIE010001017.1:0-2393 GCA_036262875.1 Verrucomicrobiales bacterium | reverse complement strand
CCATCGGGATGCGCTTTTAGAATCTCACTTGTTACTTTTTATGCCCCAGGCCTCAGCTTACCAAACCTCTTTATCCGGCCTCAACGTACTCGTCTCCGGTGGCACCACCGGCATCGGCCGTGCCACCGCCCAGGAGACCCGGAGTTTTTCCAGGCTGCGGGCAATTCGTTTACGCACGGCCTCCGGAGTGGATCCCGATATCGCCCCCGAAATGGGCTTGACCACAAAGGAACTGGCCATCCTTAACCGGCATGCGTCGCGGGAGTTTTGACTTTCCCGGGCACCGGGGCAGCTGCCCGAACCTAATTGCTGTCCTGTTCACAGAATGGGCGAGGAAGGATGCCGGTGCCGCCATGCAGGCCGCCCTGACATGCAGTCGCGGGGAAAACCGCGGCCCCGCCGTGCAGGCGATTGTTAGTATCGTGCTGCGCACCGATCCTCCACGCGCCATCGCTTTCCTTGCGGAGCATATGGAATTTTTCAGCGGAAGCCGGGACCTGCCGCTCAGTGCAAAGGATGGCAGCTATCGCGCCATATGGGACGCCATCACTCAGCTGCCCGCAGGCAGCGGCCGCGGCGCACTCCTCGCGCGCTACCTCGACGATCTCTGGGCGAGCCGCCGCGAGGAATCTGTCAGGATTTGGCAGGAACTGCCCGCAAACCTCCGCGCGGAACTGGTGACCGGCAGTTTCACAGGGTCCGTCGCGATGCTGCACGGCTTCCGTGTTCCGCAGGAGATCCCCGCCCTTGAAGGCATGAACGAAATGCGCCGCCGTTATGTGGAAACCACCGGCGACGCTGCCGCCGCGCAGCACTTTGTCGCCAGCCGGAACGGACGGGAATGGGCGCAGCGCGATCCCGCCGCCGCCATCGCGTGGGCGCAGCAGTACTTGAAAGGCGAAGTGCGCCTGAGGGCCATCCCCGACCTGTTCTACCCCGCCGCGGCGCAGAACTTCGATGCCGCCCTCCAGGCTTTGGAAGTGCTGCCCCCTGGCGCCGTCCGCGCGCGCGCCATCGGCAATCTCGCCGCCGCGGCCTCCGCGGAGCACGCCGCCGAAGTCAAGACCCTGCTGGCCACCCTCCAGGGGGACGACCGGAGGCTCGCCGATATCGCCAGGAACACCGCCGACAGTGATGAACAAATGCGCAGGATAAGGGCCAGAGGCCGGCGTCAGCAGGAATAGCGCTCCGCTCAGGGATTGAGCGTGCCCATGTCATTTCGGGGCCGCGCCGGTATTCGTATAACGGGTGCCGGACGGGCCAAAACCGGTGATCTGCACGACAGCCGCCGTGTCGCCGGTGCGGGCGAAGTGAGGCTTGTTCGATGGCTCGGTGTAGAAGCTGCCGGGAGGAAGTTCTTTGAGTTCTTTTTCGTCGAAACGGCTGCCGTAGCCCAGGTGCCAGGAGCCGGAGATCACGGTGGCGACGCGATCGTCCGGATGGTCGTGGGCTTCGATGCGGGTATGGGGCGGGACGGTGAGTTGGATGACGTAGAGACCGTATTTGGCGGGGTCGCCGGTGAGCAACCGCGTCTGGATTCCCGAGACACCAGAGGTGCCGGTGCCGCCGCCGAGAGGCTGGAAGGCTTCTATTTCAGGAGGAGTCGCGCGCAGGCCGGGGGCGGGCTGTTCTGTGGCGTTGAAGAACGCGACCAGCTTTGGCATCACCGCCTGGGGAGCCTCCTCCATCAGCCAGTGACCGGCACCGTCAATGATGTGCCCCTCGACATTCCCCGCCACCAGTTTCGCCTGCTTGATGAGAAATGGGCCGCTCGCCTTTTCTCCCGTCAACACCATGACTGGCATGAGGAGAGGAGTCGCGCCCCATTGAGCGAAGTCCTGCGCATCCCGCTCGAAGTTGGCGAAGTATTCAAAGCCCGCGCGCATGCCTCCGGGTTTTGCATACTCCGCTGCATAAAAGCGCCGGTCCGCCTCCGGCACGGACTGCTTCGGGTCGGCGGCAAAGTCGTTCCAAAAATGCTCGAAGTAGGTGCGCTCGCGTCCTTTGACGAGTTCCAGCGGCACCTCACCGCGGAAGTGGAAGTGCCACAGATCGCGCATGAGCCACACATTTTTCCAGTCTCCGATGCCGGGCAGAAACGCGTCCATGAGCACCAGCCGCTCCGTTTCCCGGGGATACTGCGCGGCATAAGCATAGGCCACCATCAATCCAATATCGTGACCGGCCACGCCGGCCTGTGTGAAGCCCAGCGAGGAAACGAGGCCGTGAATATCCGCCGCCATGTTCTTCTTGTCATAACCTCCGTCCGGCTTTGAGGAGTCGCCCGCGCCGCGAAGGTCCGGAACGACAACGGTATGCGTGGCGGCCAGCAGCGGCATCAACGGTATCCACATGTGACCAGTTTCCGCATAGCCGTGCAGCAGCACCACCGG
>DATAIE010001016.1:0-1844 GCA_036262875.1 Verrucomicrobiales bacterium | reverse complement strand
GGGCCACGCCCGCGGTTGCCGCCTCCGGGGCCGCCGGGACCACGTCCGCGGTTGCCGCCAGGTCCGCCACCGGGACCACCCGGACCGCGACGGTCGCCGTCCTTGCGCGGGGCACGGGCACGGCGTTCACCGCTCTGGGAAGCCTGCACTTCACCTTCGGCGTTCAGGACGCGGTTCACCCAAACCTTGATCCCGATACGGCCATAAACGGTATGGGCTTCCGTAAAGCCATAATCGAGAGGAGTGCGGAGCGTTTGCAGAGGCACTTTGCCCTCACGGTACCACTCGGCACGGGCGATGTCCGCACCGCCGAGACGGCCCGCCACACGAATCCGGATGCCTAGGGCTCCAAACTCCATCGCCGTTTGCACCGCACGCTTCATGGCGCGGCGGAAGGAAATCCGGCGCTCAAGCTGCACAGCCACGTTTTCGCCGATGAGCTGCGCATCGAGCTCGGGGGACTTGATCTCAAGGATGTCGATTTTCACCTGTTTGCCGCCGGACATTTCGCTGATGGCGGCGTTCATCACTTCGATTTCCGAACCCTTGCGCCCAATGACGAGGCCGGGACGGGCAGTGAACAGAGTCACGCGAACGCTGTTCCAGGCACGCTCGATGACGATCTTGGCCACGGCGGCGAACTGCAGCTTCGATTTGAGATACTCGCGGATCTTGATGTCGCTGTGCAGGAAGCCAGGGAAGTCCTGCTTCGAGGCAAACCACTTGGAGCGCCAGTCTTTGTTGACGGCGAGGCGGAAACCGATCGGATTAACTTTCTGTCCCATAGGAAAATAGTCTCAGTTGAATGAATGCGTTGGATTACTCGGCGCCCTTCTCGTCGGAAACGACCACGAGGATGTGGCTGGTGGGTTTGCGAATCGGGGCGGCGGATCCGCGGGCCATGGGCTTGATGCGCTTTTGCACGGGTCCGGTGTTGGCCACGGCGACTTTGACGACGAGGTTGTCCACGCTGAGGTCGAAATTGTGCTCGGCATTGGCCACCGCGGACTTCAGCGTTTTGCTGAACAGGTGGGCGGCTTTCTTGGGTGTGAAGTTCAGGATGTTCAGCGCGGTGGATACCGGCAGGCCCTGGATTTCCATCGCGACCTGGCGCGCCTTCAGCGGCGAGATGCGGGCGTATTTGGTGAGTGCTTTGACTTCCATTGCTACAAAATACAAAAGGTTATTTTTTGGGAGAGGGCGGAGACTGAGGCGGTTCGATTTCAGGTTTCACTGAATCCCCGACGCGCACCGCGGCCGGAGTGGAACCGGTAAGGAGGACACCCGCGATACGGTCACGGACATCGACAACGAGGCCGCGTCCGATGGTGCGGTCGGCGCGATAAATGTTCATCGGGGCACCCATGCGGACACCCGAGTCCCGGCCTGCATTGACCACCGCGAGACCCAGTTCCGGCTTGAAGGACACGATGCGGGCGGCATCCATGGGAACGGGTTCCGCCGGACGGGGCTTTGCGGCGGTGACGGCTTTGATCGCTTCGTCGAGACTGGCTTTGACGACAGCGTCGCCGGGCTTGGCCATGTAAGCGGCGGAAGCTTCGGCAAGGCGGTTGGCCTTCTCAGCGATATCGGCGCGGGCGGCATCCGAGGCGCTCAGGTCGGCGGTGGCTTTCAACAGCCGCCGCTGAAGCGAACGCTCGTCTCCCTTGATGGCGGCGACTCCGAGGGCCTCCATCTGGAGCTTGAGCTGGGAGTGCTGCTCCCGAAGCGCGGCCAGTTCGGTATTGGAAGCCGCGAGGGCTTCGCCCACCGCGATGAGCTTGTTTTGAAGGCTGGCCACATCGTCCACCCGCACTTTGGCAGGCTCGGGCGCACGGCGGGGG
>DATAIE010001015.1:0-3887 GCA_036262875.1 Verrucomicrobiales bacterium | reverse complement strand
CTGGAGAAAGAGGATCACCGCGATTCTCCGGAACACCTCGAGGCGTCTCTCGGTTTCGCGCAGGCCGTCGCCGCCGGGCAGTCACCGCAGGAAGCGGTCAAACCCTTTGAAGACCTCCTTCTGCGCTCGCGAAGAATGTCTGGCGCCGACGCAGGCTTCTCCGGCCGTGTGGCGCTGGCCTTTGCCTCCACTCTTGAACGCACGGATTCCGCGCGGGCCGAAAATCTCATTCAGGAAGTCGTCACGGCACGGGAGAAAACCCTGGGACCCGGCCATCCGGAGACGCTGGCCGCAGACACAGCACTGGCGCAGGTGAAAGAGGAACGCGGGGATGCCGCCGCCGCCCGCGATCTCCTGCGCCGCACGGCGGATGGTTTCCGGTCCGCGCTGGGTGCCGCTCACCCGAAAACGCTCGCGGCGCAAAAACGCTTCGCGCGCTCCTGCGAACGGCTGGGCGATGAACAGACGGCCATGTCCGTCACCATCTCGGACGCGCACGCCCTCCTCTCATGCGGGCGCGATACGGAAGCCATCGATGAATTTCTAACCGCCTCGCGGCTGGCTCAGCACTTCAGTCTCCCCGAATCCGCGGACCGGTTTCGCACCACCGCCTGGGGCATCAGCCGCCGCCTCGGTCTTCCGGTGGATGGGAAATGGCTGCCGCGCTCCCGGCTGGCGCGTTTTCAGGGCAACGCCCATCTCTATCAGCGCCTGGAAGTTCCCATGTCATGGACAGAAGCCGACGCCACCTGCCGGGCTCTGGGCGGACATCTGGCCACCATCGACTCAGAGGCGGAAAATGATTTTATCTATCAGACGATGGCTGCTGAATATGTATGCTGGCTCGGTGCACGGCGGCACGCAGACAGCACATGGCGCTGGACGACCGGCGAACCGTTCGAGTGGACCCGCTGGGCCGCCGGCGAACCCAGCAACACGGACAATGTGGAGAATTTTCTGAACTTCGGAAACTCCCGCCTGACTTACTTCCAAAAAGGCCCCTCCTGGAATGACCACCGCGACGAGGGCGACAGTTCCGGCTGGTGGATCACCTATCCCGTTTGTGAATGGGAGGGCCCGGATACGCCGCATGCCGTGCCCTCCCCTGCCCTGCATGCCGCCACCCTGCCCCGCACCTCCATTCGTTTCTTTGAGGGAAGCGGTCACTGGTATGCCCGCATCAACGAGCCCATGACGTGGACGGAGGCGCAGCAAGTCTGTCAGGCGCTGGGCGGCTACCTTGCCTGCGTGACCACAGAGGAGGAAAATGCCTTCGTCTTCTCCGCCTTCGCCTCCGACCGCCTCTGCTGGCTGGGCGGCACCGATGCCGAAAAGGAAGGCAGTTGGCGCTGGGTTTCCGGCGAACCTTTCACCCTCACCGCGTGGGCCGAATCCGAGCCGAACAATTCAAACGGCAACGAACATTACATCCAAACCGGCATCGACCCTCGCGGTCTCACGCGCCAGTTCATCCGGCAGTGGAATGACATGTCCGTGGAGGGGGACTGGCGGGCGCGCTTCGTCACGTATCCCGTTTGCGAATGGAACGAATTGCCCCGAAGACAGGTCCCGCCTCCCCGGTGATCCGTTCGCCATGCAGGAACCTGAAACCCCTGAAGATGCCTCCCGCGCCACACTGCCTGGCGTCTTTCCCGAGACGCGCTGGACGCTCGTGCTCCGCGCCGCCGCCGAGGGAAGCGGCACGCTCAGCCGCCGGGCGATGGAGGACCTGTGCCGTGCTTACTGGAGGCCGGTATACGCAGTCTCACGCCGCAGCGGGCTCTCCCACGAAGACGCGGAGGACATGACGCAAACGTTCTTCGCGGACCTCATTGCCACGAACTCCATGAACCGCGTCACGCCGGAGGCGGGACGCCTGCGCTGGTTTCTCCAGGCCTCCCTGCGCCATCATCTCAACCATCACCGTGAGAAAATCTGTGCCGCCAAACGCGGCGGCGGCAGGGAGCCGCTCCGTCTCGATATGACGGGCGCCGAGCAGTTCTATCATCTCATTCCCGCCGACCACCTCACGCCGGAAACGCTCTATGACCGGCACTGGATGCTGGCCCTCATGGATCGCGCGCTGACCACCCTCGCGGCGGAACAGGCCCGCCGCGGACGCGGGGAGTTTTTCGCCGCCATTCGCCCGGCTCTCACCGCGGAGGGAGCCGCTCTTTCCTACGCCGAAATCGGACGCCTCCACCATCTCTCGGAAGCCGCCGTCAAAATGGCCGTCATGCGCCTCCGTGAGCGCCTCAGGGAAATCATGCGCGCCGAAATCTCCGAAACCGTCGCCTCCCCGACGGACGTCGATGACGAAATCCGCCACCTCTTCGCGGCATTCGCCTGACGGCTCTTTGCATTAACACTTCAATCGCCCAGGCGTTCGTGGATGCACTTTGTGAGGGCCGCGAGGTTGAGCGGCTTCGCCATGAACTCATGGCCGCCGATGTATTTTCCTTCAGTGCCCGCCTCTTTCCGGCTGACGATGGCTGTGAGAAACACGACCGGCACGCTTTTCAAATCCGGGTCTTCCTTCAGTTGCCCCGCCACCTCACCTCCGTCCATCCCGGGCATCATCACATCGAGGAAAATGAGATCCGGCTGGAACTGGCGCGCAGTGGTGAGAGCGCTCACCGCATGATTTTCCGTCCGCACGGAATACGCTCCGTTGCGTTCAAGGTTCACTTTCATCGTGCGGGTGATGGCGGGTTCGTCATCGATCACAAGGATGCGTTTCGGTTTCATGGTGATGTTTGGTTGAGAGTTGGGAGCAGCCGGAGCGTGACGCGCGCCCCGCCTCCTGGCCGGTTGGCCAGATCGAGCGTGCCTCCATGCAGTTTGACAATCTGGCGGGCCACAGACAGCCCCAGCCCCGTGCCCTGACCCGGCGGCTTGGTGGTGAAAAACGGCTGGAAGAGACTGGACTCGCTCGCCACCGGAATGCCGCGCCCGGTATCGTCGATGACGGCGGTAAACTCCAAAGCAGTGCTCCGCGTGGCGATCGACAGCGTCCCGCCTTCGGGCATCGCCTGGATGGCATTGAGGAAAACATTGACCAGCACCTGCGCCATTTTATGCCGGTCCAGTTGCAGCAGCGGAGCCTCCCGGCACCAGTCGAGACGGACGCTGATGTGCTTCCGCGTCAGTTCCAGCTTTAAGAACGAAAGTGCGGACTCTGCGACATTTTGAAAATCCGCAGGCTGAAGCGACAGCGGACTCGGACGGGCAAATTCCAGCATTTCACTGATCACCCGGTTGGCCCGGTCCACCGCATCCCGCATATCCCTGATCATCGCCGGGCCGTCGGGCTCAGAGGGAGGAACGACCTGCGCAAGATAATCCGCCACCAGCGAGATCACCATCAGCGGGTTTTTCACCTCATGAGCTACGCCCGCAGCGAGACGCCCAATGGATTCCAGCTTCTCCGCCTCGATGAGTTGCATTCTGGCGGTGACGAGTTCGGTGTTCGCCTCCGCCAGCGAAGCGGTGCGCTGTTCCACGCGTGCTTCGAGTTCCGTCTGAAACCGCCGAAGGGCCGTCAAAAGCTGAACGATGACGCCATAGATCAACGCGGGCACCGCGGCATTCCAGTAGGGCATCAGCGGATGATTTTTCGGGTGACTCAACGCGAGATCGCCGGCCAGCCAGGCGACCGCGCTGAGCGCCGCCATCAGCCATCCGCTCCCGCGTCCCGCATACCAGGCGGACAGGCCCACCGGCACCAAATAAAAAACCGCCATGGAGTATTCCCCCGTCAGACAGTCAAACCAGGCGATCAGTGCGACCAGGGCGACCGAGATCACCGTGACCGCCAGCCGCGAAATATGAAACGGAACGGCGTCCGCGTGCAAGCCCGGCGGGGCGGAAGTGACGGAGGCATTCAT
>DATAIE010001014.1:0-4778 GCA_036262875.1 Verrucomicrobiales bacterium | reverse complement strand
ATTTGAGACTCACTGCTTCCTGCCGCTTCCGGTCTGCCGCTCAGACAACGCCAGCAGGAGATCGCTTTTGGAAAGACTGCCCGCGAGTTTGGGGGGAGCGTCGCCCGTGATCACCGGAAGCGCTTCAGCTTCATGACCTGCGAATTTTTCGAGCGCGTGCTCCATCGAATCATCGATCGTGATGGCGGGCAGGTCTGTTCTCAGAATGTCACTGGCGATGACCACCCCGGCCAGTTCACTCTGCTGCAGGAAGGACTTTACGTCGTGCAGGGAAATACCGCCCAGCCAGGTCCCGTCCGGACGGACGACGTAAATCCATGTCACCGGAAAGTTGATGAACATCTTTGCGATCACGGCAAACGACGCCGCAGGATCGACGGAAGGAGGATCCGGCTTGAGAAGATCGCGAGCCTTCAGCCGGGCGAGGCGGGACTTGTAGAGGCTGGCACCCTTCCGGCGAAGCGTTGCGGCGTAAATCGACTTGGGGTGAAACCCGTGACTGATCTGATGAGCAACCACACAGGCCAGCATGAGCGGAAGGACGGCTTCGTAGTCGAGCGTCATTTCGAAAATCATGAGAATCGCCATGATGGGGGCATGGGTGGTTGCCGCCAGGAATGCTCCCATCCCCACGAGCACGAACGTCTCCTCCGTCAGATGCCCCGGCCACCATGGGGCGCATAGCGCGGCGGTGAGGGAGCCGAGGGCGGCGCCAAGAAAGAGGGTGGGCGTGAAAACACCTCCCACCGTGCCCGCCCCAAAGGTGAGACAGGTGGCCAGCCACTTGAGGAAAAACAGGACCAGGGCGGTGTGCCAGACGAGCCGGTGATTGAGCAGCGAGTCCACGATGGAGTGGCCGTTCCCGCAAATACCCGTGGTATAACAGGCCAGTCCACCTACCAGAAGTCCTCCGGCGGCTGGTCGCAACCATGCCGGGAGCCTGACGAAAGGACGCCCGGAAAGATCGAGGGATTTTAGAAACAGCGGTGCCGTCAGACCGGCGGTGATGCCAAGCACCAGCAACGGCCAGAAATCCCAGTTGGACCCGGCTTTCACAAACGTCACGTGATAGAGCGGCTCTCCTCCCAGCCAGTAGCGGGTAACGACTGTCGAAATGACAGAGGCAAAGACAAGCGGTCCGAACGTCTCCATGGCCAGCGTGCCGAGAAGGATTTCCGCGACGAACAGCGCGCCGGCGATCGGCGCATTGTAGGCGGACGCAATGCCGCCAGCGGCACCGCAGGCGACGAGCAGCCGGCATTTCACCGGTGCAAATTTGCGCCACCGGGCCGTGAGGGAGGCCATCATCGCACCCAACTGCACCAGCGGTCCCTCACGTCCGATGGAGGCTCCTGATGAAATCGAGAAAAGCGCGGAGGTGCTCTTGGCGAGAGACGCGCGCGCCGAAACGATACCGTCACCGACAAGCACAGCCTCCATGTAGTCTCCCGCAGCGGCCCGGCGCATCCAGCGGGAGGCGAGTTTGAGAACCAGACCGGCCAGCAGCCCCCCGCCCGTCAGCAAAGCGATCCGCTGCCACCAAACGAGACGCGCCATGGTTTCCACGTAGTTGCCCTCTGTCCCCGTAATCAGAGTATGCAGCCCCTCGGTGAGCCAGCGGAATCCTACGGAAACGAGGGCGGCCAGCATGCCCGCGATCCCAGCCCAGAAGAGAATGGTTTGCTTCTCCGTGGGGCGGAAAAACTCTTTGATCCTTAGCCGCCGCCGCGCGGTCTGCACCCAGCGGGCCGCCCCTGTTTTCGATTCACCGGCTGGAGGATCGGGAATCATCCGGCAAAAGCGGCTCGAAATTCCTCCGGCGTGGGAGCTTCCCTCAAAAGACCCGGCACCGCGGAATTAGCGCACCGGCGCGTCAGCCAGCTCAGCAACTGGAGGTGATCCATGGTTTGCTGCGGAGGAGTGGCCACGGCGATGATCAGCCAAACGGGAACTTCACCGAACTTCACAGGAGCGTCCAATCGACCGAAAGCAACGACCGGGGCCGTGACCAGCCCCGTTCGGGCGTGGGGAAATGCGATGCCGTTAGGCAACGCCGTGCTCATCAATGCCTCGCGTTCCAGCACCGCCTGGAGAATGGATTCGACAGGACCGGGGACGGCAGGATGATCTTTCCACGCGAACACCACCTGACGGATGGCATCCTCGCGGTCAGACGCTTTCAGAAAAAGCGGTAACGGCGACTCGTTGAAAATGGAAACTGCTGAAAACGCCATGGGGGATGACAGGTCTCCCTCTGCTATAGGGCCTGAAACCCGGCGGTCAAATTGTGAGCGCAGATCCCGCCTGGAGAATGGCCCGCGCAAAACGCAAACCCGGCCGGACTTTCGTCACGACCGGGTTCGAAAAAGACGACCGGAACGAAAGGCTCAGGCCGACATCTCCTTCCGGATGGTTTCCAGGAGGGCCTTGGTCGCTTTGGTGCCGTCCAGTTCGCTGATTTTGCTCCCTTCGTACTCCACGCCGATGAAGCCGTGATACCCGTGCTTTTTAACGACGATGTCGAGCATCTTGCGGTAGTCGGTATGGGTTTCGTTGCCTTTGTCATCGAAGTCGTTGCTCTTGGCACTAACGCCTTTCGCGAAGGGCATCAGTTCGTCGGTGCCTTTGTAACGGTCGTACTCATGGAAGTTGCCAAAGTCCGGCAGCGTGCCGCAGTTCTTTTTGCCGGTGGCCTTGATGACGCCCGCCAGCCACGCGCCGTTGCTGGAGAGCCCGCCGTGATTTTCGACAATGACGTTTTGGCCGAATTCGGCCCCGATGTCACTGAGCCGGGCAAGACCATCCGTGGCACGTTTGCCCTGCTCCTCGAGGGTGCCTTTGTCGCCGGTGTGGGCATTCACACGGATGCTGTGGCAGCCGAGGAATTTGGCGGCTTCCGCCCATTTCCGGTGGTTCTCCACAGCCCGGGTGCGGGCGGCGTCATCGGGATCGCCGAGGTTGCCTTCGCCGTCACACATAATGAGCACGCTGACGAGGCCATTGTCCGCCACGATTTTTTTCAACTCTGCGAGATAGTCTTTGTTAGTTGCTTTGTCTTTCCAGAACTGGTTGACCCACTCCACGCCCTCAAAGCCGAGTTCCTTCGCCTTCACGGGAAACTCCGTATTCTTCATCTCACCTTTTTGCAGGGCTTTGTGAAAGGACCACTCGGCGAGGGAGATTTTGAAAAGGGGCGCCTTTTTGGAATCCTGCGCACGGAGAGCGGCGGGTGCCAGCGTGGCGGCGAAAGCGGCCTGGAGAAAGGAACGGCGGTTGGTATTCATGGGATGAAACGGCAGCTTGAGGAAAGCCGCGGTGGATGGCGAGGAAAAACGCCCCCGGACCTGCGGGAAAAATCAGGAGACGAATTTGCAGGGCATTGGGGCCGCGAAGAGGTTCACCATTGCCAGCACCGGACGGCCCGCTTATGCGGCGGACATGCGCATTATCACAGGCAGCGCCGGCGGCATTCCCATCGCAGTGCCCCGCACCGTTCTCCGGCCAACTGCGGACCGGGTGCGCGAAGCCGTGTTCTCCATCCTGGGAGCCCGCGTGGAGGAGGCTTCGGTGCTGGACCTCTTCGCGGGCAGCGGCTCGTACGGGCTGGAATGCCTGAGCCGGGGAGCGCGGCGCGCCGTATTTGTGGAGGCGGACCGCGGGAGTTGCGCCGTGATTTCTCAAAACCTCGCCAAGGCCCGCCTCACGGGAGGCACCGTGGCCGGGGCTCCTGTGGAATCGTGGCTGAAGCGGGCTCCGGCGGAGCGGTTCGACCTGATCTTCGCCGATCCCCCTTACGCAAAACAGCGGGGCGACCGCGACTGGAATGCCCTGCTGCTGAGTTCCGCGGAACTGTCAGGACTGCTCGCTCCGGGAGGGCTGTTTATCCTCGAGTCCTTCGCAAAAGGCGGGCAGCCCCTGCCTCCCGGAGCCTCCTGGCAGGCGGTGGATGAACGCCGCTATGGCGACTCCCTCCTCGTATTCTATCAACTTCCGTCCGCTGATGCGCCTGCGCCTGACCCTGCTGCTGTATAATCTGCTGCTGCCGCTGGGCCTGCTGATCCTGCTGCCGGCGAGCCTTGTCAAAATGCGGCGGCGCGGCGGCTATGGCGCGGCGTTTTGGCAGCGGTTCGCCTTTTTCAAAAAAAACGTTAGGGAACGTCTCCATGCAGGACGCGGGAAAACCTGGTGGATACACGCGGTGAGCGTGGGCGAGGTGAACGTGGCGCGAAAACTCATCTCCGAAATCCTCCGCCGTGAGCCGGACCGGCCAATCGTGCTCTCCGTCACCACTTCGACCGGGCATGCCGTGGCGGTCAGCGACGCGCCTGTAAACCTGACCGTGATCTACAGTCCCGTCGACTTTGGCTGGATCGTGCGCGCAGTACTGCGGTGCATCCAACCGCAGAAGTATATTCTCATGGAGGCCGAGTTGTGGCCGAATCTCGTACGGCGGGCGAAGAAGCGGGGCATCCCCGTGGCACTGGCCAACGCGCGCCTCTCGCCCCGCAGCGAACGCCGCTATCGGAAGTGGCGCTGGCTTGCCGGGCCGTTGTTTTCGATGCTCGACCTCGTTCTCGTCCAGGATGAAAGCGATGCCGCCCGCTGGTCGGGCATCGGTGTGCCGGAGGGACGCATCGTTTGCACAGGGAGCATCAAATACGACCTGGCAGGTGACAGCGGGCCTGGACGCACGGGCGAATTCAAAATGCTGCTCACGGGACTTTTTGGAGAGCCGCTTCCTCCCCTGCTTCTGGCAGCGAGCACACATCCGGGGGAGG
>DATAIE010001013.1:0-7069 GCA_036262875.1 Verrucomicrobiales bacterium | reverse complement strand
TAAACACCGCCCGTCGCGGAAATCCTGCACCTCAAGCTTTCGCTGCTGCACGGGATCTTCACCGCCACAGAGGCCGCGTTGCGTGCGCGGCGTCTGCCGCTGTTGAATCTGAAGACGCGCAGTTTCGGGCTGGAATGGGCGGGCGACCGGTCAGGACTGGCGCTCTGGACAGTGCAGCCGGTGCTGGATCATCCGTCCGCGGCCACACGGTGGCTGGCCGGCGGCGACGGGGACGATCCCGTTTTCCTGCTGCCGGAGGAGCCGCCCGCCAGTATCTACCGCCACCCTGACATCACCGCGCCGCGCATGGTCCGGGGAAATGTCCGGCTCAGCCAGCTCCGGGCCGTCGGTTCACAAAAGGATCATTTGGAAACGGAGGGCACGCTTATCCTGACAGAACCGCTGCCCCGCGCCACGGACACGGTGCTCATTCACTGCCCGCTGGCGGCGCATCCCATCCAGGCCGTCATCACGTCTCTCGAACCCGCGCGGGGGGAAGTCGTTTTCCGCAGCGCCCGCTGGCGGCCCGCGCCGGGGATCGCGGCGTCCATCGCGGATGGCGGTCAGGCACCGCCGCCGATGGATTGTGATTGCGCACTGGTACCGCGCCTCTCCGCGCCGGCGGACCTCTATGCGCTCGGCGTCATCGCGCTGGAAGTCCTGTGCGGTGGCTCAGGCCAGGGACTTCCCATGATCGTGGATGAAGCTCTCCGCATTGCGCAGCGGCTGGGGCAGGAAAAAGTGGCGCTCGACGCCATCCCGGACACGCTCGCTGCCTGGCAGCGCCGCGAACCGGATGCCAACTGGACCACAGTCCTCGCCTCGCGTCATCTTGCAAGCCCCCCGCCCGATGCCGACACCGCCTCGCGCATGGTGCCGCCGGTGGCGTGGCATTCCGCTTTGGCATGGGCTCTGCGGCTTCTCACGGGTTCGTGCAGTCAGGCGTATTTCCAGAGCCCGGGTGAAGGCTCGGCGCAGTCTCCGCATCTGGCGCTGGAACAGCCGCTCAAGGACCTGCGCTCTCTTCTTCACCGCACCCGCGCGCTCATCACCATCGAGTGGAAGGCTAATCTGGAAATCCGCGACCAGATCATGGCGGTGATGGAAAAGTGAGGGACACCGGTGCCCAGGAGGCTATTTTGACTTCGGTTTCTCGATTGGTTTTCCGGTGTTCGCGGCGGGGACCGGTACTGCGCTGCGCGCCATCGACATCGCATCGATGAGGTTCCCAAGGGCGATGCTCTGCTCGCTGGTCAGGGTGATTTTAGCCGACTCGGATTTGAACTTCATTTCCTTCTTTGTCGTCAGGCCGGAATCCTCTCCCTGCAGCAGGACGGGAAGATCCTTTCGCGCCGCGCTCCGTTCGATGACGGTCACGGAGTCTCCCTCCAGGTAGTAGTCTGTAACGGTTGGCGGATTTTGAGCGCCTCCGTTCCACAGGATACGCACTTTCCGGATTCGATCTCCATTGGCGGGCGTGTAGAAGAAGTAATAAAAGGAACCGGTGGCGTCCCCGTTCGCCACCGCCCTGGATACTTGACGGAAAGCTTCGCTGGAATCGATCCATTTCTTCTCTTCGCATCGTCCCCGGCCGGGAAGCAGAAGCAGGATGCTTAGTAAAACGGAGGAAACCTTCATAAGACCACGGCGTAAGGGACCTTGCGAACGTATGACTGGCGACGGACGCGGTCAAGCTGCGGTGAAATGGCGCTCTCGCTGATCCGCCATCCAGGTCAGGAGTTCCGCGGCGTCATCCGGGTCGCGGCAGCGAAACGCAGCGTCCCGCGACGGCCTCTCTCCAATGATAAAAGTTCCGCCGAGGGGCAGTACCCTGAAAACGTCATCGTCCGTTTCGTCATCCCCCAGAAAAAAGGCGGCCGCCGGGTGGATTTTGAAACACGTCATGAGGTGCATTACGGCGCTCCCTTTATTCCAGCCGAGGTCCGGCCGGAGTTCCTGGACCATCTTCCCGCGGCGAATCTGAATGCGGGGCGACAGCGAGCCCGCGGCGGTCACAGCGGCCGCGACAAAATCCAGATCTGCCGGCGCTGCCTGCCGGTAGTGAACGCTGAGGCTTGAGCCCTTATCCTCGATCAGCACTCCGGCGACCCAGTCCAATGCGTCATGGAGCGAAGCCAGCGCCGCCTCAAGATCCCTGCGGGCATCTTCAGTAAAAATGGTCAGGGGCGGTACGTGAGGCCCCTCCATCTCAACGCCGTGGTTCCCGGCATAGACGAGTGCGGGAAGGTCCACCTTTTGTTTCACGCCTGACAGGGATCGGCCGGAAACGACGGCTACCGTCACTCCCGGCAATTGGCTTAGGCGGTCAAGCGCAGCCCGCGCTGCGGGGATCACAACAGCTTCATCCGGCGACGGAGCGATGGCCGAAATAGTACCGTCAAAGTCACTTGCGACAAGGATCTGCTCCGCGCCGAGACGCCGCTGAAGATTGGGAAGGACATCTCGCCAGTGGGACTGAATGGAGGGCGGGCTGGAGTCGTTCACGACCGTGAATTATTACAGGCTGAATGTTCCGCCGTCCGCTTCGGCGAAGGAGGGCGGGACGCTGTGCCCCAGTGCGCCCAGGTTATGCAGGAGTTCGAGGACGCAGGCATTCGTCCAGCCAAAGCCGGTCTGGTTTTGGCTGTAACCGAACCGGATATGATGTTCCACTTCACTGCTCAGGGCGACAGCATCGTACTTCTCAAACAGGTGGCCGGTGCGCTGAAACTCAGTATCCACCATCCCCAGGTATCGCCGGGCGATACGGCGGCCGGCTTCCACATAGCCATATCTTTCCAGGCCCTCCACGGCCATCAGGACGAGGGGTGCCCATGTCATGGGAAAGTCCCACTGACAGCCGCTGGGCTGCAGGCTGGTGTGAAGCCCGCCGGGAGCCTCAAACTCCGGGAGCCATTTTTCCACCATTCGCCGGGCCTGCTCCGGCCGGGCAAGGCCTGCCCACAGCGGCCAGAAGGCCGTGGCAAAAGGATAGGACGAACGGGCGTTCTTCAGCGTGTGATAATCGAGAAAAATGGATTCGTTTTCATCCCAAAGGACATCGTGAATGGCCGTGGCGCGGTCGGCAGCGCGGGCGCGCCAGTGTTCGGCGGCATTGGGCCTGTCGAGCGTTTCGTAAATAGTGGCCAGGTCCCGCTCCATCCTCCACAGAAGTGTATTCAAACACACTGGAAGATGATAGGCTGCCCCCACACCGGCAGGGCCGAACCGTGCGGTAATGTCGAATCCCGATTCCCTCAAAGCGCGGTCACCGGTGTAGGCTTCGGCGGTCAGGACACCGGTGGAGAAATCGATGAAGCGCTCCATCTCCGGCTCATTGCTGTGGCGGAGCAGTTCCGCTCCCAGCCGGTCGTAGTGAGACTGGCCGTTTTCATCCCGTTCGGAGGACAGCACTTCCGCACACGGTCCCTGGCCGTGACCATGGTAGCGGGCAAGGCCCATTCCGGGTACGTCGTGCGGAGCCACGCTCCAGTAATAACAGTATTTTTCAACGAAAGGCGCGGCGGCTTTCAGCCACTCCAAATCGCCGGTCGATTCGTAGACCGCCATCACAATGCGGCCGAGCAGCGGGGGCTGTGAGCGGGTGAGGTAATACGTGCGGTTGGCCGTAGGCACGGTGCCATAGTTCTTTACGGAATAGAGCAACTGGTCCGCCATGGAGGCGGCGAGACCGGCCCGTCCCTCCCGCAGCAGGCCCAGTATGATGAAATAGGAATCCCACGCGTAGAGTTCGTTGAAACGGCCGCCGGGGACGACGTATCTGCCCGGGAGGAAGAGAAGCCCGTGGTCCTTGATTTCCCGTGACTCCGCAGGCAGCACCCGCAGATCGATTTCCGCCAGTATGTTCTCGCCGAGAGATTTTTCGAGGCGCTTGCGGATGCGTTCGGGATGCTCCTGAGGTCCGATATAAAGGCGGGGAAGCTGGCCCGGGAACGCCCATTTCGGGTCTGCGAGAGCCGTTTTCAAATTCTTTGGAGAACGGGTTAAGGTTCCCCACATTCCATGAATGTGATAGCGCAAACGGGCGATCCCCGCCGTAGTGAGTGGTTGCGGTGCGGAGTGAAATGATCCCATGGCGGTCAGTTCAGTAAAGCGGGCTCAGTCGGTGCCTTCGAGCGCCGGGACGTCAAGGCGAAGCAGAGTCGCCAGAATTTTCCAGCCCCAGCGGTATACATTCTGGTATTGGACATGGTCCCGCATTTGTTTCATCCGCCACTCCTGCTCTGACGGCTGCATTTCGAGGGCGGTCAAAATGGCGGAGGAGATGTCGTCGATGGAGAAAGGATTGATTCCGAGTGCCTCGGGCAGTTCGCGAAAAGCCCCGGTGAAACGGCTAAGAATCAGGACGCCCCGGCAGTCAGCCCGGCTGGCAATGAACTCCTTGGCGACGAGATTCATGCCGTCGTGGAGGGAGTTCACCATAAACACATCCGCGAGCCGGTGCAGCGCCATCATCTCGATCTCCGAATGGTGCTTTTCAATCAGATAAAGCGGCTTCCAAACATCGGTGCCGAACCGCGAGTTTAGACGTTCCGCGGCTTCCACGATGTCCCGTTCCTCTCTTTGATAGGCTTCAAGGCTCGAGCGGGAGGGCGCGGCGATTTGAATAAAGCTGACCCGGCCATGCCACTCCGGGTGCCTCTCGAAAAAATGCTCCGCTCCGAGAAGCCGCTGTGGAATGCCCTTGCTGTAGTCCAGCCGCTCGATGGCGGCGGCAATGCGGACGCCCTCCGGAAGATTCAGACGCTTGTGCCAGCGGGTTATCGCGTCAGTGACATCCGGTTTCTGCGCGCACTCGGAATGCGCTTCGAAATCGATGCTGATGGGAAAAGGACGCACGCGGGTGACGCGGCCGCCCCTCGTGATTTCGGAAAAGTCATTGTCCACGCGGGCTTCAAGCACGCGGTCCGCCGTATCCCGGAAATTTTGGCAGTGATACCGGATATGGAAGCCCATGACATCGTTCCCCAGCAGTCCGTCCACCAGTTCCTCTGCCCAGGGAAACACCCGGAAAACCTCCCGGTTCGGCCAGGGGATGTGCCAGAAATGAGCGATGAGCAGATTCTCGCCTCCAAGCCGCCGCAGGATGCGGGGCAGCAAACAAAAATGATAGTCCTGAATGAAGACCAAAGCGGGCTCCCCGTTCGCCTCCTCCAACACTGCCCGGGCGAAGAGTTCATTTACCTCTTTGTAAGCTTCCCAGTCGGACGGACGAAAAGCAGGACGAACGAAGGCGACATGACAGAGCGGCCACAAACCCTCGTTCGCCAGTCCGTAATAGTAGCCACGCTCCTGGTCCTCCGTAAGCCATACCCGGCGGAGGGTGTAGGCTGGATCATCCGGGGGGACCTGCACGCGGTCATTTGCGTCAGTGACCGCCCGGTCCGCGCTGCCGCTTCCGTGCGCAATCCAGGTTCCGCCGGAAGCCGCCATGATGGGATGCACCGCCGTGGCGAGGCCGCTCGCCGGGCGCAAACATTCGATGTCTCCGGTTTCCGTGAACTTGTGGATGAATGGTTCGCGATTGGAAACCGCGATGAGTTTTCTCCCCGCCAGGCGCTGTGATACAACCTCATGAAATTTTCCGCGCGACCACTGTTCCGGATGCATTGACCTCCGTACTCCCTCCGCGCGGCCGTTCAAACAAAAACGACCTCGCAAGGCCGGTGCGTCTTCATCGCAATTGAATCCGGAATCCACGGCACAGTCGGCTCTGCACGATGCGAACCAAAATTACCGCGCAGTTCCGCCGGACATCCGTGATCAACTGAGAGTCAGCGTATTTGCATGAAGGGATCCTTTCGTATGTTGAGTGAGTAACCAAATGAAAATCAATTTTTCCCTTTCCGCACTCGCAGGTTGGCTGATCCTGGCCGCGTGCTTCGGGGGGAGCGGCTGTACAGACACTGGTTCCCGCGCCAGCGGGCGAAGCGAGGCGGAAGAGTTGAAAGAAGCCCGCCTGCAACTTGCGGAATATCAAAAGCGCTTTGGCCCTCTGCCCTCAACGAAGCCGAGGCATAACCTTCGGGACCTTCAAAAAACGCTGCCCGGGAAGTCTTTGAAGGAAGTGAGGGCGTTGCTGGGAAAACCCTCAGGAGTATACTTGTCCGGGGACCGGGAGTGTTGGGATTATTACGGCATCTGTTATGCACCCATCACTGGACGAACGGTCGGGAAGGTGGGTATCTGGTTCAGAAAGGGATTGGTGGATCACCTTGACTCCGTTTTCTAAATTGGGGCCGTGGCTGGTCAGGCTCACGTCAAACGAGGCGTGTGATTTGCGGAAACACCGGCGCGCGGGGGGGCGACTGTTTTGATTCCGGTGGTTCTGCGCGTTCCTTTCTAGCACTTGAAGAAAATCCGGCGCTTCCAAAACCAGTAGAGGACGCACCAGGCAAAGACGGCAAAGAGCAGGTGCTCGAAAACGGGAAACCACGCTTCCCCCATGGGCGCTTTGAGCCCGTTCACCCAGGCTCCGGTCAGTCTCTTGAACCAACTGCCAAAAGCATTGCCGATCACGTAAGCGGCGATGGAATTCATGCCGACTACCACGAGCGGAAAAGCCCAGCGCCGCTTTCCCCGGACTTCAATGACCCAGTAAAACAGCGCGAGGATGAGGGTCGTCCATCCGCCGGCGTAAACGGCGAAGGAGGGCGTCCAGAGGCGCTTGATGAGCGGCAGCCACGGGCTCACGACAAGACCGAGAGCGAGGGCTCCGAGGCCGGAGCAGAAAAGAATTGCCAGGGTCCGCCCGTGAGGCAGTCCTTTCCGGATCAGACCACCGGCCATGACGCCAAAGAGAATCGTGGCGGTCGCGGGGATGGCATTGAGCCCGACATAGTATCCCGTGTAATTCCTTCCGAGCATCCAGCGGTCGAATGCCCGGCCGATGTTTTCGCCTTCCATCGCCCACGGCCCTCCGGGTCCGTTCCATGGATTGAATATCCACAGGAGCGTCCAGCCAATCAGAATACCCGCCGCGGTGACCGCCTGCATCCTCCAGGATTTTTCCGCGACAAAGAACGCCAGCACATAACCGATGGCGATC
>DATAIE010001012.1:0-2308 GCA_036262875.1 Verrucomicrobiales bacterium | reverse complement strand
GAAATGTCCCGGGCATTCCGGGACGCTCAAAAGAAGAGCGGCGAGAACGACTCGAAACGCGGCTCCGGTTCCAGCGCTTCCGTGGACCTCCGGGAACAAAGCGACAGCTATGTGCTCCGCCTCAACCTGCCCGGACGGACGCTCGATAGGGTGAATATTGAACTCGACGGCAACGTGCTTCATATCGACGCGCCGGCGGAGAACAACGCCGGCAAGTACGAGCAATCGATCACGCTCGCAGACGCCGCCGGCTCGACACCAGAGATTGAGCGGAAAGCCGGAGATGCTCTCATCGTCGTCAAAGTGCCGAAAGTTTCCACGGCGGATGCGCCCCGTCCGGGCGCGGGAAGCCGGATTCCGTTCCTCCCCCTCCTCGACGATGAGAAGGACATCCTCAGCCGCATGGACCGCATGCAGCGCGAAATGGACCGTGTCTTCAAGGAGCAGTTCGAGGCGTTCCGGCTCACCCCTGAGCACCGCGACTTTTTCGACCTCCCCCGTTTTGGGTCCTCCGTGGACATTAAGGAAGAAGGCGAAAATTATGTCGTGCATGCCTACCTCCCGGGCCGTGATACCAATAACGTAGAGGTCACCGTCAAGGATCGCACCCTGAAGATCGAGGCCAAAGCTGAGAAAAGCGATAAGAAGGAGGGCGAAGGAATCGTCCTCTCGCGTAAATCCCATTACGCTCAGCTCCTAACTCTTCCCGGTGGAGTCAACGGGGACAAGATGAAGGTTGAGCGAAAGGAGGGCGTGGTAGTGGTTACGCTGCCAAAGGCAAAGTAGGCACGATACCCCGGAGGGAGGTTCCCCGCCTCCGGGATATAAACCCACAGGATCACAAAACGGGCGTTGGGCATGGTCTCAAGTCCGGCGGTGGGCCGATATTGACATCCGTTTTCACAAGGTTGGCGCTGCAGTGCGACCAGACAGAGGAACATGGGCTGAGGATGCTTGGGAGATCTCGGTCTCTTCGCTTAGCGCCTCGTGGGTGCTGCCACCGTCACTGGACACTTAGGGAAACTGCCCGGTCATGCCCGCGCCCCTTTTTATGCATCCTCTTAGGTCCATGAATCCCCCCTGGGAACACGAAACAAGAAGATCTGGAACTTCCCGTAATGCCCGCGTGATTGTGGCCGTCCTTTGTATTGCGGTCGGCATTCCGTTGATTGTAACTGTGTTTATGGTCTCGATAGGCATCACTCTCGCCGCCGCGGGTGCCCTCCTGCTCGTGGGTCAAGGCTTGCGCCGCAAGAAATTCTGAACCGGCTAATTTTTTCCCCCTGTCGGGAACCTCGTTTGAAAAGGACGCGCGTTTCCAATGACCCGAGATTCCCGCCTGTGCTGCCGTCATTAACTTCTCATTCGATTTCATCCCGACGCATCCCATTCTGGAGGCTCACTCTGGAAATCATTTCGGTGTAACGTCGACCTGTCTCAGGGTGATTTCTTGGTTACCGGGAAGTTCCCCGGCTTAAGAATTTGCAGAGGGAAAAGACTTTCCCTGCGCGGCGACTTCGTACGCCGCTACCCATTCTTCGCGGAGGAATCCGCAAACACCTCTCTTTTTCCGAAGGATCGACGCTCCGCATTCCTCCGCTGTTGCCCGCCTCAATTCCTTCCCGCGACCGCAGCCTTTCGCTTTCCCCACTTTGCCCCTGAAGCGAGGTTTCGCAGTCCCGTGAATTCATCTCAGCCGGCAGCACCCCCACCCCGCCTTTGGTAACCCGTGCCGTGCCCACGAGGCACCGCACAGACAGGCCCGCTCTCTTCACCCCCGCTTCGAGCGCTTTGGACATCTCTCCATCGAAGACCAGCCTTCACCGCCCGTTGCCACCTGAGCCCTTTGCCTGGGAATCCGCCCGGAGACAAGCTCTTCCCTACGGCGGAGCGGACCTGCGGCAAAACCTCAGGAGGCAACGGCAGCGCCCGGCGCGAGAAATGCCGCACCGCCCTGCTCCGCTTTACGGGCCGTGCGGATCGTAGCGGCCCGAATCTTCGGGCCTTGAAGCGGCCAAATGCCGCTAACCGGAGGCCGGTTTCCGTCAAGGGCATCCAATGGCTTCCACGAATTTGTCCTCGGGCTGCCTGAAGGCACCGGCTAAAGCCTGCCACTGCGGGACTTCGCGGAGCCTCCATCGGAGCCTCCCTGTGACCTCGGCCTAACGCCTCCGGTTTCTGGTCATTATGCATTGTGCGCCGCCTTCCGCGTCCGCGCAACGCACGAACCGAACAAGGCACATTATGAACCAGAATGACATCTACTCAAAAGTCACAGACCAAATCATCCACCAGCTTGAAAAGGGCG
>DATAIE010001011.1:0-1526 GCA_036262875.1 Verrucomicrobiales bacterium | reverse complement strand
GAGCAATAAGTCCCCGGGCGCAGGCGGGATCGGAACGCCACAGATTTTGCAGCACAAGGGCCAGAGCCTGCGCACGGTGGGCCGTCCTCGAGAAGCGCAAGGCGGCGGCCAGCGCCTGTTCCCTGTCTTCTTCTATCCAGTGCTGAAATAAGATGGATACAATGACGCGGCTCTGATCCGTCTCAAGCAAGCCCGGCATAAACCCTCGCCGCTCGATCCACTCAAAGACCGCCTCAGGATCTTCCCTGGACCAACTGTCCACATAGGCCAAGCCTTCATTGGGGCCAAAGGGGTCCATCGAATTTCCGAACATGAATTTGTCGGCGCAAACTCGTGCCTCTTCGCGGGAGCAATGCTCGTCTCCGGCTCGCTCCGGCCCCCGGAGAAGTTCCTCCTCGAAATTTGCGATGACCTGAGAAGGGCTGGAATCCGATGGCTCGACGGCTCCACGCAAGACCGGCACGAGCGGGGCGGACGCACCCGATCGTTGTGCCGGAGAGCCCGTTAGCCACGCCAGTCCCGCCGAGAGGCCGAACAGGCAAAGAGTAATGGAGATCCCATTGAGTGGTTTCATGGCGAAAGAGCAGGTGCGGCTTCTTCATTGGCCTGTGGAAACTCCCCGCCGGTCTCTTTGACAAAAGCATCCTGGAATTCAGCGGGAGCCTCCGCTCCCCAGGCCTTTCCGATCTCAGCGAATGCCTCACGACGGCGGGCTGCATCCGACAGGGCCGAGGCTTGTTGCCATGCCCCTTCGGGATCTGAGGCGGCGAGGCCATTGACGAGACCCGCACGCGCTTCATCGCGCGCGGGACCTGACGGAAGAGACTCGACCCAGGCAGAAGCCGCGGCTTCGTCGGTGCGCGCCCAGGCCTGGGCCACGCCTTTGGCTTCAATCCCGGCGGGCGGCAGTGATGTAATCCATTTCGCCGCCGCTTCCGGATCACGTTGAGCCCACTGCTCCGCAAAACTGGCCCGTGTGGCGCGGGTCCTTTCTTCGGGCAGGGACTCGATGATTCGCGCATATCCCGCCGCATTCTGCTGCAATGCATCGGCCAGCTTGCTGTCCCACTCTGCGGCCGGAAGCTGCTCCAGCAGAGCGCCCCGCTGCGAATCCAGTTCCGGAGGAAGAGACTCTAAAAGATACCGGGTGAGAGCAGGCCGGAATTCCGCCGGCAGGTCCGGCATCGCCTCCAGAGCGGCGGCGGGATTGGCCTGAGCGGCGCGATGAAGGATTTCGCGCAGCAGCAGATCACTGTCGGTATGGTCCGTTAGGGGCCGCTGACGGGCGGCGGAGAGGCATTCCTCCACGCTCCAACTGGCGAGGCAGTCCGGAAGAAAGCTCCGTTGCGCATTCTGCCACCATTCAATGCTGTAGCTTGACGTTTCCGCCACGCGCGACATTGCATCCACTTCCCGCACAAATGCCTCTGGACTGGAGGGAAGCCGGTTACTTTTGGTTTTCACCATCCAGTCGCGCACCCGGGTGAGAGCGGAGGTCCCGTTCTCTCCTTCCGGAAAGCTTGCGG
>DATAIE010001010.1:0-7070 GCA_036262875.1 Verrucomicrobiales bacterium | reverse complement strand
CCCCAGCAGCAACCGCTAACCCACCACTATGAACACACCACCCACCTCCCGCCGGCGCTTTCTACACACTGCGGCCGCCGCCGGACTTTTCAGCAGCACGCTTCCCGTCATCGGACAAAATGCGCCCGGCGGGAAGAAAATGAAACTCGGCCTCATCGGCTGCGGAGGACGCGGATCCCAGGCAGTGGAAAACCACCTCGACGCCGCGAAAAAAGTTGGAGTGGAAATCGAAGTGCACGCCGTTTGTGATCCGCAGTTGGACCGCCTGCAGGGTCAGGCGAAACGGTACGGTGTGCCCCAGGAGCGCACCTTTGGCGGATTCGACGGCTATCACAAGCTCCTGGAAGCGGGCATCGATCTCGTTGTGCTGGCGACGCCCCCGGCGTTTCGCCCCGCGCATTTCGAGGCGGCAGTGCGGGCCGGAAAACACGTCTTCTGCGAAAAGCCCGTGGCCGTGGACCCTCCCGGCATCCGTCGTTTCATTGCCGCCGCGGATGAGGCGGGCAAAAAAGGACTGTCCGTCGTGGCCGGCACTCAGCGCCGCCATGAAAAGAGCTATGTGCGGAATGCTCAGGCCGTGAAAGACGGAGCCATCGGCAAGATCGTGGGCGGCACCATTCACTGGTGTCAGGATCAACTGTGGTTCAAGAAGCGGAACCCCGGCGAAAGCGATGCCATGTATCTCGCGCGCAACTGGGTGAACTGGACGGAAATGTCCGGAGATCACATCGTGGAGCAGCACGTTCATAACATCGACGTGGCTCTCTGGTTCCTCGGCCGCCCGCCCGTCTCGGCGACCGGATTTGGCAGCCGCGAACGCCGCGTCACGGGCAACCAATACGACTTCTTCAGCGTCGATTTTGACTTTGGCGACGATGTTCACATCCACAGCATGTGCCGTCAGATCAACGGCACCACGAACAGGATTGCCGAGCTTCTCCGCGGCACCGATGGTGTCGTCCAGGGCGGCGGCAGACTGACCTCCGGGTCCGGCAAGGCTCTGCCTCCTCTCGCGACCGGATGGCACGACAACCCCTATGTCCAGGAGCACGTGCATCTTCTTGAATCCATCCTCGGCGGCAAGGCACTCAATGAGGGACGCCAGGTGGCGGAAAGCTGCATGACGGCTATCATGGGGCGCATTTCGGCCTACACCGGCCAAATGATCCGGTGGTCGGAAGTGATGACTCAGGAAAAATCCCCGTGGTATAATCTGACGCTCAGTCCGGCCCCCGAGGACTTTGAAAAAGGCGAGGTGAAATGTCCGCCTGAGGACACCGCGCCCGTGCCCGGCAAATAAAGAAACACTCTGAAACGAATGCCGGGATGGAGGTTGCTCCATCCCGGCGTTTTCATTTTTCGATGTCCCTATCCGGCACCTCTCCCCAGGCTCTGCTCAAGCAGCATTTCGGTTTCGATTTTTTCCGGGAAGGTCAGGAACAGGTGGTGCGGGCGCTGATTGAGGGCCGGTCCTCACTCGCGCTTTTTCCCACGGGTGCAGGAAAGTCCCTCTGCTATCAACTCCCCGCCCTGGCACGGGAGGGCACCGCGCTCATCGTCTCTCCCCTCATCGCCCTCATGAAGGATCAGGTGGAGGCCCTCAAACGGCGCGGCATCGCCGCGGCGAGGCTCGACTCCACCCTCACACCGGCGGAGTTGGCGCAGCTCTATGCGGACCTCAGCGCAGGAAAGCTGAAGCTGCTCTATATTGCACCGGAGCGGCTTTCGAACGAGACCTTCATCGGACGTCTCAAGCGCCTGAAGATTTCACTTCTGGCCATCGATGAAGCGCATTGCATTTCAGAATGGGGGCACAACTTCCGGCCGGAGTATTTGCGTCTGGCCGCCGTGGCCCGGAATCTGAAGCTCTCTCCCGTGCTTGCGCTTACGGCCACCGCCACGCCGGAAGTGGCGCGGAGCATCCGCCAGTCGTTTGGCATCGCGGAGGAGGATCACGTGCAAACCTCCTTTCATCGCCCTAACCTGAATCTTGGGATCATTCCTGCGCCTCCGGCACAGCGCCGGGCGATGCTCACGGCGCGCCTCAAAGACCCGGAGGTGCTGCCGGCCATCGTCTACGTCACCCTCCAGGAAACGGCTGAATCCGTGGCCACCATGCTGCAAAAGGCGGGCATCAAAGCCGTGCCCTATCATGCCGGTCTGGCGGACGATCACCGGGCGGAGGCCCAGGACGGATTCATGGCAGGCACCAGTGACGTCATCGTGGCAACGATCGCTTTCGGCATGGGAATCGATAAGGCGAACATCCGTGGCGTGTTCCATTACAATCTGCCCAAAACGCTGGAAAACTACATGCAGGAAACGGGGCGGGCCGGGCGGGATGGCCTGCCGTCCGTCTGCGGGCTCTACGCCTGTGCAGACGATCGTATCGCGCTGGAGAATTTCACCTACGGGGATACTCCCACAGTGCAGGCGGTCCGTGCGGCCGTGGATCATCTCCTGCGTCAGGGCGAACAGTTCGATATCTCCCGGTATGATCTTTCGCAGGCCACGGACGTGCGGCCTCTGGTGCTCGAGACGATCATTACCTATCTTGAAATGGAGGGCATTCTGTCACCCGTAGGTTCGTTTTATGCGGGATGCCGCATTCAATTTTCCAGCACGGAGGATCAGATCGCCGCCGGTCACAAACCCGACCGGCAGAGATTCTTGCGGGCCCTCTTCAGCAGCGGAAAACGGGGTCCTAAATATCTGACGCTGAATCTGGAGGAAAGTGCCGAAGCCATCGGTGAATCACGAGAGCGCATTCAGAAGGCGCTCTCCTGGCTGGAGGAATCGGGAGACATTCGCGTGCAGCCCACCACGCTGCGCCATATCTTCCGCCTCCATCCAGCCTCCCGCGACCGCAATCCTCAGGAGATCGCGGAGGCTCTCGCGGAGCGCTTTCTTGGGCGAGAGTCCCGTGACATTCAGAGGCTCGACGAAGTGCTCGCGTTTGCTGCCCATCCAGGATGCCTAACCAAACACCTGCTGCACCGGTTTGGTGAGTCGATGGCCCAGGACTGCGGCCACTGCGGGAATTGTGAACACCCGCGCAGGGAACCACTCACCATTCCGCAGTCCCCCATTCCCCGGATCATGCCGGAACACGTCGCCGCCATCCACGCCCTGCATGCAGAACGTCTCCCGGCGCTCCGCTCTGCCCGGTCAATGGCGCGATTCCTCTGCGGAATCACGAGCCCTGCCATCACCCGTGCCCGGTTAACCCGGCGGGATGAATTCGGTCTGCTAACGGGAGTTCCCTTCCAGCGGGTTCTCGAACAGACGGAAAGCCTGCTGTAGCGTTTTCAACGGGCAGGCTCCATCCACAGCAGCACCGGCTTCTCTCCGCCGGTGAATGTCAGCTCCGCTCCCGCCGCATTGACCTTGACGGCTTCCGCAGGCTCTTTGCTCAAGGGCATGCGCTCTGCGCGCATTACTTTTCGCCCTCCGCTTCCGACCTTCATTTCAATGCCCTCCTTCGTCGGATGCCATACAGCCAGGATCACCGGCTGGCCGGCTTTTTCCGGAGTGAATTCATAGGCGTATCCCTCCTCCATGCTCTCCCGCAGGACCTTGCTGAAACGATAATCAGCAAGGGAGCGAAGCATCCATGCCACGGCGTGATATGCCGGCTTTGGCTGAAAATTCCGGGTGAGACCGGAGGCCGCGTGCAGTTTGGCCTCGTCGTTATCGTTGAAGAAATAGACGAAGGCCTTCTCCACTCCGATCCGCGCGAAAAGGAAGAATGAGCGCACCGTCCAGCGCGCCTGCTCCTCATCCGTCGATCCGATCCACTTCGCCCACTCGCCTTTGGGATCGGGCTTTTTGGTGCTGCTGTCCCAGCCAAATTCCGTCACCCACACCGGCTTGCCTTTCGCATTGGCATCCCGCCAATGGATCAAGTCCTGGATCGCGCTGAGATAGGGCACCTTTGCATCCTCCGGATAGGAGCGCCGCCAGACCGGCCAGCCTTCGGCGATGGCGTAGCGGTGGATTTGCAGGGCGTCGTAGAGGTCATCGAATCCCTTGAGGCAATGCACGCCCTTCCAGTAACGGTCGCTCTTCATCTCCGTGTTGCAGGGCAGGATCTTCATGCGCGGGTTTCCCTCCCGGATTCCCTTCGCCATCGCCTCAAACAGCGTGCGGTAGGCCGCGTCATCATACAATCCCGGCTCATTGCCGATCTCCACCCACTCGACCAGCGGATATTTCCCGCCGGGCCCGAATTGCTGGGCGAAGGCTTTCGCGTAGGCACCCGCGTCCTTTGGCATGTCCTTCCACGATTTCTGCATGTTATCGATCATCAGCGAGGCGCAGGTGCGAAGGCCGGCCTTTTGCCAGGAACCGTAGACCTGCTCCCAGGACACACGGTTTTTCGCGAGCGGCCACTCCGGCAGCACCCCCGTGTCTTTATCGAGGTCCCATTCCACGGGATGGTAGTCCCTTACGATGCGGCAAACAGGAGCGTAGAGGTCCGGCTTGAATTGAACCGTGTGCCCGCAAAGTCCCACAAAGTCACGAAACAGCGGAGACTCGCCGGCACAGAGGGAAAAGGGGAAAGCAACAATGAGGAACAGAAGACGGTACATGGAGATAAGAACGCAGCGCGCCTGGCAACCATCCCGTTTCACTCTCTGAACTCCAAGCACAAACTTCAATTCGCGGCACGGGGGGGTAAGTCCTGCCAACCTCTGCAAAATAATCGTTGCCCCAAGGTTCATTTTGTTTTAATTTTAGATGTTGTCTCCACAAATAAGCTTGGAGGTGGACAAAGGGGACCGTCCGCATCCAGGACCGGACGAAAGTCTGGTCGGTCCGGCGAAACAAACTGTTTCGCCGGACCAACCTGGATACGGGCAACGCCTCTCGCTTTCCCGGCAGCGTGCCGGCGAAAAACTCTCTTCCTGTCTTGGCAATTACCCGGTTTTCCGAATCATGCGGGAAGTGAAATCCTCTCAAATTCCCGGCCCGCACCATTTGACTTCGTTGCAGGTCTTCCGCGCCCTGGCTGCCATTTGGGTGCTGGTCTTTCACGTCTACGGGATCAGTCACCAGGAATACGGGACGCCGCTGGATAACAAGTTCCTCTTCGCCGGCGGGGATGCCATCAGTTTCTTTTTTGTCCTGAGCGGCTTTATCATCGCCTACGTTCACTGGCGGCACCTCGGTGTGCCAGGCAACGTGCGCCCCTACCTGGCGAGGCGGCTTTCCCGGATCTACCCGCCCGTCTTTGTCGTGGTGATCCTGAAACTACTGTTCATTGCCTCCACGGGGAGCGGTGTGGAGAAAAAGGCACTCACGGTGGACTCCACGGTTTCTTCACTGCTGCTGCTGCCGGCCCCGGTGTATTTGATCACGGTCCTGTGGACGCTGGTGTTCGAAATCGTCTTTTATGTTCTGTTTTCCGTCGCGGTTGCCTTTGGCAGGAAGGCAGCCATCGCCGGTGGCCTTCTCTGGACGCTGCTGGTGCTCGGAAGACACGCTCTTGGCTATCCTCACGAGCACGAAACCTTCCTCGGAACGATCAGTCACCCCCTGTGCCTGCTGTTTCTGATGGGCGCGGTGTCTTCGCGGATTCTCATGAGTTCAAAGTGGATGCCGCGGCTGGGGTGGCTGTGGATTCCCGGCTTGGTGCTCATGGCGTTTTGCGTGTGGTTTTACGGCCTGCTGGATTCGCTCCCGGGGAGTGATGCGACCCGCGCTGTCATGAGGACCCTCCTGTGGGGACTGGCCAGTGCCATGATCATCCTGTCCGCCGCGAGCTGTGAGTTGAGGAATGGCCTTCGCTGGCCGGCATGGTTGAACATGCTGGGGGACGCGTCCTATTCCATCTATCTGGTGCACACCTCCGTGATCATGGTGCTCATCGTGATCCTGCGCCGCGCGCATCTGAGTCCCGGCTCAGGCCTTGTAGTGGCGATGGTGCTCGCCGGTTTCGCCGCCCTCATCGCCTCGGTCCTCTTCTGGAGGTGGGTGGAGAAGCCGCTGATGTCCTGGTGGAACCGGCGTGTGATGCCGGTGATGAGCGGAGGCCGAAAACTGCAGACGGCGGGGGAGGAAGCAAAACCGAAGCCGGCATTGGTGACAGAACCGGAATCGTGAGATGGCTCCGGTTCCATTTTGGCAGTTGGAAGCGAGGGCTTTTGCGCTCCAGTGGGAGAATGATTCGCTTGATGATTTGGTCTGCATTCTTCGCCGGAGCCTTTCTGTCGACAGCCGTTGGAGAAGTGACCGTCACTGGAAAAAAGGCCGCGGCGGTAACGGTGCATGAGTTGGCAACCGCCGCAGCGATGGACGCCTTCAAGAACGGCGGCAATGCCGTGGATGCCGCCATCGCCGCCGGATTGATGCTCGGGGTTGTGGATGGTCACAATTCGGGAGTCGGTGGCGGATGTTTCATGCTCATCCGGACTCCCGGCGGAGGGATCGTGGCGCTGGACGGCCGGGAAATGGCGGGCACGGCGGCGTCACGGGATATGTTTGTGAGGAATGGAAAAGCGGATGCAGGCCTTTCCCAAACCGGCGCCCTTGCCGCAGGAGTGCCGGGGTCCCTCGCCGTGTATGATGAGGCCGCGCGGAAATTTGGCAGGCTGCCGCTGGCGCGGGCACTGGAGGGAGCCGCGGAACGGGCGGAGAATGGATTCGCGATTTCTCCGGGTTATGCCGCGAGGTTGAAAGGCGTCGAGAAAGCGATGGCCGCCTTTCCCGCGTCGAAGGCCATTTTCCTGAACGCAGACGGATCTGCGCTGCGAAAAGGGGCGGTACTGAAGCAGGAGGACCTGGCAAAAAGCTACCGGGCCATCGCGAGGGAAGGAATCGGATGGTTTTACGGAGGCGGCTTCGCCGCCGCTGCCGGAAAATGGATGAAGGAGAATGGTGGCGTGCTCACGGTGGAGGATTTCCGCGACTATCGTCTCGCCGTCCGGGAACCGCTCCGCATTTCCTATCGCGGATGCGAGGTCGTGGGCTTTCCCCCGCCGAGTTCAGGAGGAGTGCACGTCGCGGAGATCTTGAATATTCTGGCGACGCGGGAGGCCGGTACTTTCCAAAACGGATCGCTGGAGGAT
>DATAIE010001009.1:0-2654 GCA_036262875.1 Verrucomicrobiales bacterium | reverse complement strand
CTTCCCAAAGCAGCAGCCCCCGCATCGTCTGGAACATTGCCAGGCAGCAGTTCACGCTCGCAAACGAGGGAACCGGCTGGAGCGAACTCTATCCCGACCAGCAGGAGGCGGCGACGGATCACGGCACGGAGGTCCGCAAATGCATGCTCAACTTTGCCTCCGAAAATCAGTGGGTGTGGGACTATGCGGACACGGGAACCGGCCGCCGCGGCGCGGCACACATTCCCAATGCGAGTCCTCTGGTCGGCCAGCCGGGTCTCGTCGATGATCTCATTTCTCTCACCGCCCCGGTGATCACGCCGGCATCGGGAACCTTCAATCATCAAGCGTTCCCCCTGGCTCTGAGCATCGCCAACGCCAATGCATCAGGCGTCTCGGACATCATGTATCAGGTGAACGGCGGCGCATGGCTGGTCTGGCAGGGTGGCCAGTCCCCCCTCCAAAAGAGTCTCACCACCACAGTCTCTGCTTTCGCCCAGGCCCGCGAAATGTCCGCCTACTCGGACAGCCCCATTGTCACCGAAACCTACATCAGCTATTTCCTCCGCGGCCAGGGTTCCGGCACGTTTCTGAATCCGGCGGGCGACAATCAATTCCTTTACTCACTCAATCCGGACGGATCACTCTTCAGTTGGGGAAAGGCTGACGCTTCCGGCCAGTCGGTGAGTTCGCTCGAAATGATCCCCAGTACGACCTTCGAGGCCGGCGACGGCGAATCCTTTTCCGCCGGCAGTCTGCGCTATACCAACGGTGTGACCCGCGCCGGCACCAACGCCCGCACGGCCACCCTCCGCCTCGACCTGGCCCTGAGCGTCCCGGCCGCCGGAACGGTTTCCATGAACGTGCCGGTGCGCATGTTAAACACGATCCACTACCCGTGGACGCCCGAAAACGAGAAGGTCGACTACTTCTGGGTGCCGCAATACTCCACCCTTAGCGTGCCCATTTCCGTACTGAACCGCCACTTCACCGTCACGGTTCTCGCACAGGCCCCGTCAGCCGTGGTGGAAGGTTCGGATATCAAGCTGACTATCGCTGAGAACGCCAGCGCCGATGTCACCTTTTCCGCGACCGTCAGCGCTCTGGACTGACTGAAGGTCTCCGCAACCGCGACCGTCTCAGGGAACCGCAGTTTCAAGCAGCGTCCACGCCCCCATGTGCGGCTCGCGTGTTTTTGGACCCTCCGGAGTTTCCACCACCGTCGCCCGGCGGTCCTCATCGCTGGCAAGGAGCAGTGTGTGATCGTCCACGACACACAATCCCTCCACCTTGTGAGAAAAGGACAGCGGCTTCCCGTCCGCACTGCGCACCGGCAGCAGGCGGGGAGTTTCCCCGGCCGCAGGAAGTGTCAGGGCGAGCAGCCACGATCCATCTTTCGTCTCATCCTCCCAGCTCGCCACCGCCCATACGATGCCGCGGTGCGGATCATACTCGAGTGAACTCAACCCCACGGTGCCGGTCACTCCCGCGCCCGCCAACCGCTCCGGCGTGGCTTCGAACACTTTGCGAAATTCTGGCGCGATGCCGATCCTCCCGTCCTTCTCCTCCCATCGCGTCTCCAGCACAGCAAACCGGTACGAAAACCCTGCCGCGCTGTCGCCGTTCTCACCCGCTTCGCGAATTCCAAACCACAGCCTTTTTCCCGGCAGCGCCGCCAGCCCTTCGATTTTGATATATGGCGGTCCCTTCGGCCATTGTGTCTCCGCCAGCGTCGCGCGGATGGGTTTGCGCAGCGCAATGCTGCTCGTCACACCATCGAGGGTTAGTGGATTCAACACCGCCGCCTGCCCGATATCCGGTCCCCGCCATGCGAGAATAATGTTGAACTCATCGTACACATTCGACTCCGGCTTGAACCGGTCGAAGGCCGTGGAGGCAAAACGCACTCCCTCCTCTGACAGCGCCGTGGATTCGATCTTCTGAGCCTTTTTGAATTCCTCCGCCGCCACCGGCTGAACGTCCGCAAACGGAACCAGCGCTTTCTCCTTCAATTTCGCCAGCGGCACTCTAACCACCGTCGACAGCGTCGCTGCCGGTGCCGGCTTGTCGCCGATAAACCACACCGCCGTGCCATCGGTGGCGATCGCCGACGATTCAAAATAAGCGGTCTTCCCCTCCGGCGTCTTCGTGCCCGCCGGATAGCCCTCGATGAGTCCCTGCCTCACGACGCGCATTGTCAGCGGCGGCGGATCGGCATGCACTCCCGCCACCAAAAGCCCCAGCGACGCAAGGCACGGCAGGATAAGGGAAAGTCTCACGGTCATCATTTCGCGACAGTTCACCGCCTGCGCGGGACTGCATGCGAAAAATGATCCGCTTATACCAGCGGTTCCAGTTCGTCGATCAAGGCACACGCATTGTGGCTGTGAATCGACTCCAGATTCACGGCCTCGATACGGCAGCCGCGCAGGCCCTTGAGGCGGCGCAGGCCCAGGGCGATATCCCGCACCAGATCCTCGACAAATACGGGCCGGTCGAAGGCACGCTCGGTGACGAGCTTTTCGTCCGGACGCTTGAGAAGGCTGTAGAGTTCACAACTGGCCGCAGCTTCGATGACCGCGATGAGCTTATCCGGCCAGACAGGCGTGGTGGTCTCGACTGTGACCGTGGCGTATCCGCGCTGATTGTGCGCGCCGCGGTCGCTGATGGCCTTG
>DATAIE010001008.1:0-3984 GCA_036262875.1 Verrucomicrobiales bacterium | reverse complement strand
AGAGTGGTGCAGGTTTTGCCTCCGGCTAACCTGCATGCAAGTTGGGTGTCCGATGGTCTACCGGATTCCGCCTGTGTATGTGTGCTGGCTCTACTCATGAGCAGGTTAGCCGGAGGCAAAACCTGCACCACTTTGCTCTCGCTCCCTGGCAGTTTTAATCCTCCGGCAGCGGGTGTCCTTTGGTCTCCGGCAGGAACGGCAGCGCGACGAGCCCGATGAGATAGATGAGCGCCACCCAGCAGGCCGCGTCCCGGAACGCGTTCAGCTTCGCTTCGACGATGGCAGCATCTCCAAGCGCAGCAGCCCCGGCGGCGGCTTTGTCGGCGAGGTGCTTTTGCAGCACTCCCAGCGTGAAGGGGCCTGTGGCGGCAAGGAACCGTCCGACGTTATAACAGAAGCTCACGCCGGTGCTGCGGAGGCGAATGGGGAAGAGTTCCGGGAGGTAGATCGCAAAGCCGGCAAAAAGCGCGAGCTGGAAATAGCCCATCACGGCGCTCATCCAGATGTCCTTTTTGCCATTGAAGCACTGGAAGAAGAAGGCCGTCGCCGCCATGGCGCAGAAGGTGGCGATGACAAAGGACTTCTTCCGCCCGATTTTCTGCGCCAGCCAGGTAAAGGACATCATACCCAGGAAAGCGCCGATATTCTGCACGATACCGCTCGCCCCGATCCAGGTGGCTTTTTCCGACGCGATGACATCCTTGCCCACGCCCTCCGCGAGCAAAGACCTCTCGATCACAGGACCGACAAGGTCGGACGCGAAGAATCCGATGCCCCATACCCCGACGACCCCGGCGACGCAAAGCAACATCCCGGCGAGCGCGTGCCGCTTCCAGCGGGGAATGCCAAAAAGGGACAGATAGCTCCCGAATTTCGTGTTGGTCAATTTTCCCGCCGCCCGTGCTTTCACCCATTTCTCGGGCTCCTTCATACGCACCGCGATGACTACACACAGCAGGGCCGGAAGCGCCCCGATCCAGAAAAGATACTTCCACGAGTCGCCGGCGTTGATCACCCCGCTTCGTCCCAGGGAGCCCATCCAGATGGAACAGAGACCGGCCGTCACATTCCCGACTGCGGAAAGTGCCTGCATGGTGCCGAGAGCCTTCGATCGCGCCTGCTCCGGCAGCGTGTCGGCCACCAGCGCCACCGCCAGGCCAAAGACCCCTCCGACGCCCAGGCCGGTAATGAACCGGTAGATGGCAAACTCGGTAAAACTCCGGGAGAAGGCGCTCAGTCCCGTACACAACGAATAGATGAGCACCGTGAGCGTCAGCGTTTTCGCGCGCCCGATGCGGTCACCCACCGAACCAAAAATCAGACCGCCGGTGGCCCATCCGAGCACAAAGATGGCCATGGCATATCCGCCAAACTCCTTGGTGTCCATCCCGTACGGTTTGCACAGCGCATCCATCGCGGCCGGTCTCGCCAGAACGAACAACTGCTGGTCCAGACAGTCGAGCACCCACGCCATGGTGGCCATGGTCAATACGAACCACTGATGCTTGTTCAGCATGCGGTACCATGGAAGCGATGGATCGGGACCATGCTTTGGAGTTTCGTTGGGGGTATCTTGTGACATGCGGAGCCATACCAGCGCACCCCTCCTGATTTGGCGAGAGGTTTTTCGTTTGCGGATGCGGATGACAGAACGTTGCTGCGGCATCATGCCGGACGCTGTCTCCCCTGCCCTTTCCGCCCCCGCCGTTCGCTGGCTGGGAAGGGTAGCCTATGCGGAGGGCCTGAGGCTCCAGGAGGATTTGCTGACGCGGCTGGTGGCGGGTGAGGATGCGGATACCGTGCTCCTGCTGGAGCATGATCCGGTGTTCACCATTGGCCGCACGCTGGACCGAAGCAGTCTTGGCCCGCTGGAGGCGCTGCCCGCGCCGGTGGTGGAGATCAGCCGCGGCGGCAAGGCCACCTGGCACGGTCCGGGACAACTGGTGGGATATCCGGTGCTGAGGCTGGCGCCCTACGGCCAGGACCTGCACCACTACCTCCGCGCGCTGGAGCAGGCGCTTATCGATGGCTCCCGCGCCCTTGGCGTGCCGGCCGGCCGCCGTGAGGGTCTTACCGGCGTGTGGGTGGAAAACCGGAAACTGGCCAGCATCGGGGTCGGCGCGAGGCAATGGATTACGCAGCACGGGTTCGCCATCAATATCGCCGGGAGTCTGGAGGGCTTTGCGGCCATTACTCCCTGCGGGATCGACGGTGTCGTGATGACCTCCCTGGAGCGTGAAGGAGTGAAAACCATGAGCGTGGAGGAGGCTGCCGCCCACTTTGGACCGTATGTGCTGGAGAGTTTGAGGGAATTGAGAGTCCGCTAAACCCCACTTGCTCCATAGGAGAATACACGGCAGGCTGGCACAGCCCGTGCGCTGCGCGGCACCGTCATGAGCACTGAACCGGACAACCTCCGACTCGAGCCTGCCACTCTGGATGACCTTCCGGAGCTGACGGACCTCGTCATGTCTCTCCTGGAAATGGAGGCGGATTTCCGGCCCAATCAGGAGAAGCAGCGCCACGGTCTCCGGCTCATCCTCGAACAACCCAACCGAGGACGTATTTTCGTCCTCCGGAATGACCACAAAGTCATCGGCATGGTGAATCTCCTCTTCACCATCAGCACCGCGGAGGGCGGCTTCGTCATTCTGATGGAGGACGTCATCGTGCGGCCTGAGCACCGCGGCCATGGCTACGGGACGCGGCTGGTGAACTACGTGAAGGAGTTTGCGAAAAAGAAGGACTTCAAGCGCATCACGCTCCTGACGGATCGTGTCAGCGCGGAATCCCAGCGGTTCTTCGAACGCAACGGCTTCGTGCATTCCAGCATGATTCCCATGCGCCTTCTGCTGGGCAGTGAGGTCAATCCCTGAGGCGCGCTATGGATGCCCTGCCGCTCCTCCTGCCCTCCGTGAGCGATGCCGCGGTTCTCCCCGGCGGATATTTCTATTCCACGCAGATGAGCACGGAGTGGAACGGCACCTGGCAAAATGCGCGCGTGAACCGCGGGGACGCGGCTGCGTGGGGCCTGGTGGTGTTTTTCCTCGTCACGCTCGGTCTCGTGGCCGGCTGCGCAGCCGCCGCACTGACCCGTCCGCGCGGTCCATCCAAAGAGCATCTCCTCATCGACGAAGTCCTGAGCAATGAGGACCAGCTCGCCGCAGGACCGGCCACCTCTTCTCCCGAGGCCCCATGGGAGAAACCGGCGGACTGGTGGAAGACGGACGGATAAAGCGGCTCAATGAATGAGCATGCAGTCGCCGTAGCTGTAAAACCGGTAACGCTCCTTCACCGCTTCGGCATAGGCGCGCTTCAGAAGGTCCGTGCCTCCGAAGGCGCACACGAGCATGAAGAGCGTGGATTTGGGAAGGTGAAAATTCGTTAGGAGCGCATCCACTTTTTGAAACCGGCAGCCGGGATGCAGGAAGATGCGTGTTTCACCGGCATGGGATGTGATGGAACCATTCGTCTGCGCGCAGTGCTCCAGCACGCGGGTGACGGTGGTGCCCACCGCAATCCTCCGGCGGGCAGACTCGATCCTCACGGCGGACTCCGCATCGATCTCGTAGCGCTCGGAATGCATGACGTGATCCGAAATGAACTCTGCCTTCACTGGCTGAAACGTGCCCGGCCCCACATGCAGGGTGATAAACGCATGCGGCAAAGCCGCGATCATTTCCGGCGTAAAATGGAGACCCGCCGTGGGCGCTGCCACGGCATCACTGCGATCCCTGCGGGCATACACGGTCTGGTAACGATCCGTGTCCTCTGCATCATCATCGCGCTGCATGTAGTGAGGGAGCGCGAGGTGACCATGGGCCTCTTCATCCACAGCCTGATTCCATTGGATGAGTCTCGTGCCATCCTCCATGATGTCCGTCACCGTGCCGGTCGCCGCACCGATCTCCACCGTGTGGCCTTCGCGCATGCGCTTGCCGGGACGCACCATACACTGCCAGTGGAGCGGAGTCACTGCATGAA
>DATAIE010001007.1:0-1782 GCA_036262875.1 Verrucomicrobiales bacterium | reverse complement strand
CTGAAAGTCGTATCGACCAGCGGAGGGCCGGCCTCCCTTGGGTCTATCATGCTGCGAAATGTGGCCAGGGCCGCTGACATGATGCCCCTGGCGATGGTGCCGCTCTCGGATCACGTCTCCATTCCGGTACCCGTTTATCTGGCCGGGCTGCTCTGCTGCCTCTTCACCGGGAGATTCCAGCGCCTCGGTGACATCGCGGCGAGGACGTTCGTTGTGTATTCAAACCCATCCGCAGCGCCGGTGCAGAAAATGCCGCCGCCGCTGCCGGACCTCGTGCCGCATCCTCCGCAGGTGTCCCTCACGCGGGAGGAGCGCGTTGCCGTGGTTCGCTTTCAGGAGCGTTCCACCCTGTGGAGCCCCGCCCGGAGAGAGGAACTGGCCGGCCATGCCTCCGGCCTCACGCGGGCCACGCCTGCCGAAGGGGTGCGTGAGCTCACCGCCATGGCCGTATGGCTGCGGGATTCCTGATTTCTCGATCCTCTTCCCTTTCCCCTCCCTGTGAATCAGCAATCCTTCGAAATCCAGAACCGCGAACGGTGGGGCGAGATCGACCGGCTGACGAAAGTTCTCGAGTCCCAGCGCCACGTGCGCGAAGCCGCCGCGCTGCCGTCACTCTACCGGCAGCTCTGTGCGGACATCGCGCTCGCCCAACACCGGATGTACGGCGCACGCCTGTGCGCCGAGCTGAATGAGCGGCTCATCCGCTGCCGCCGGGTCCTTGCAAAATCCGACGAGCGCGCGGGGCGGGGATTTGCAAAGCTGATGCTCCAGGATTTTCCCCGCGCTGTACGCCGCAATGCACGGCTTTTCTGGCTGGGGATGCTCCTTTTTTTCGGACCGATGATTCTGATGGTCATCGCATCCTATCTGGAACCGCGCTGGATTTTTTCCGTGCTCGGTCCCCAGGAAACCGGAATGATGGACGCTCTCTACGGCAAGGATGAATCCACCGACCTCCTGCGCAGCGAGTTTGGCTCGGACTTCGAAATGTTTGGCTTCTACGTGATGAATAACATTTCCATCGGTCTGCGCACTGCCGCCACCGGACTGTTCGCGATGGTGGGCTCCATGGTGACGCTGGGGTATCAGGGGGTAGTGATCGGAGCGATGGAGGGCTATGTGCACTACGCAGGAAACACGGCGCGCTTTTACGCCTTTGTGGCGGGGCATTCGGCGTTCGAACTGACAGGCATCGTCATCTGCGGAGTGGCGGGAATGCGCCTGGGACAGGCCGTCCTGAAACCGGGGCAGCTCACCCGCGGGGCCGCGCTGGCGACCGCCGGGAAACGGGCTCTGCCGCTGCTCTATGGCGGGGCTTTGTTGATCTTCTTTGCCGCCTTCATCGAGGGATTCTGGTCGGCAGGCCCCGCTTCGCCACAGGTGAAACACATGGTGGGCATCGTCAATGCGGCGGGGCTGGCCGCCTATCTGTATTTTTGCGGCAGGAAGGGGGAGGGAGAGGATGAAGCTTGACCAGGCCACCGCCGTTCTGCGTCCGCGCAGTGCGTGGGAAGCGGTGGACCTCGGATGCGCCATCGTCCGCCGCCACTGGGGACCTCTCATGGCGGGATGGCTCGCCGTAGCGCTGCCGCTGTGGACCCTGATCGTCCTTTTGCTGCGCGACCATCCGGGCCTGGCCTTTGGCGCGCTTTTACTGACAAAACCCGTCCTTACGCGGCAGCCGGTCTTTTTTCTGAGCCGGGCGCTGTTCGGGAAACCGCCACGCATACGAGAGTACTTTCGCGACTGGAAACTCTCGCTGTGGAAGGGGCTGCTCTCCAG
>DATAIE010001006.1:0-2475 GCA_036262875.1 Verrucomicrobiales bacterium | reverse complement strand
CGGGTGAAGGTGGAGATGGCGAGGTCCCGGCGCTGCCGCGGCCCATAAACGGTGAACAGCCGGAGGCACACCGTCCGCAGGCCGTGCAGATTGGCATAGATGGAACAAAGTTGTTCGCCGGCCAGTTTCGTCATCGCGTAGGGGCTGATGGGATTCAGCACCGGATCGTTCTCGTTGAAGGGGACTTTGAGGCTGGCTCCGTAGACGGAGGAACTGCTTGCGAAGATAAATTGCCGCACCCCGGTGCGGCGGGCTGCTTCGAGCAGGTGGAGCGTGCCGTTGATGTTGGTGGTGAGATACGGTTCGGGATCGTTGATGGAGGGTCGCACGCCGGTGCGTGCCGCGAGATGGAACACAACGTCAAACCGTCCCGTCTTAAAAACCCGCTCCACAAATGCCCGGTCGCGAATGTCGCCGCAGCACACCGCCGCCTTTCCCTCAAACTCCGCCACGCTGGCTTTCCTCAGCGCCGGATCACAGGCCCCGTTGAAGTCGTCCAGGACCGTCACCGCAGTGTGGCTGGACAGCAGTCGCTTCACCAAATGGGAGCCGATGAAACCTGCTCCGCCGGTGACGAGTGCTCTCACGGTTTTGACAGTAGAACGAAGTATACAGGGCGCGGGCTATGCCGGAACGAGATCCGCGGGGGAGATGGAGTTCGCGGGCAGGCCCGGAAGATTCTCATCAACGAACCGGTCCCATACCTTTCGCGTTTCCGGAGAGAGGAGGGACTGCATTTCCCGGCGGCAGGCTCCGCAAACCATCAATTCATGGATGAGGCTGCGCGCCTGGCAGGCGGCGGAGAGCGAAAATTCGGCTTCGCCCTCTTCACCGCGCGAGTTGCCGCAGACGGCGCAGCGCCAGCGCCCGAGGTTAAGGGACACCCGCTGGCGGTGAAATTCGGCGAGGCGTTCGCGGGACTCCCGGGAAAACTTTTTGATGACGCCGGCATGGCAGGGGTGGCAGAGGGCGTATTCGTAAATCGCCTCCGAACCCTGGTAGAGTTTGAAGATTTGGTAGCCGCCCGTGATTTCCTCCAGCATTTCGCCGCACCGGGTGCAGCTTTGAAAAGGACGTTCTTCGTATTCGGAATGAAACTCGCGGGGGATATCGGAGGGAGAGGGCATGATGAAAACCGGCGCACTTTGCGGACGTATTTGAAGGCATGATGCGGTTCGGTCCTCTCCTCTGCAAGGCTCTCGTCACAGTTACCTGTTTTTCAGCGGCGGCCCGTGCCGGCACGTGGCCGGTCTGGCGGGGCGATCCCGGAATGACCGGTGTGGCGCAGGAGTCGCTGAGCTTTCCTCTGTCGCTTTCGTGGAAGTTTGAGGCGGCGAAGCCGGTGAAAGCCACGGCGGTGAGCGACGGTGAGCGTTATTATATAGGCGACGCCAAAGGAAAGTTCTACGCCCTGAAAGGGACGGACGGACAGCCGGCGTGGCAGTTCGAGGCCAAAGATTCAGATTCCATCGAGGGAAGTGCGCTCCTCGTGGGCGGGCAGGTGATCTTCGGCACTTTGAACGGCACGGTGTATTCGCTGGATGTGAAGACCGGAAATCAGAAATGGTTTTTCAAAACCGAGGCCGAGATACGGTCGGCTCCCAATGTCTACGAACGGAAGGGCCAGCCGCCGCTGATTTTGATCGGAAGCTACGACAACCGCCTTTACGCGTTGAACAGTGAGGATGGCAAGGAAGTGTGGAAGGTGGAGACCGGGAACTATGTGAACGGGAGCGCGGCAGTGGTGAACGACATGACCGCATTTGGGGGATGTGACGGATTCGTTTACTTTGTGAAGCTGGCCGATGGCACCGAAGCCGGGAAGGTAGAGGTGAGGAATCCCATTGCCAATACAGTGGCAGCGAGAAATGGGCTGGCCGTGCTCGCCCACTACGGGCATGAAGTGCTGGCCCTGGACACGAAGAAGTTTGAGCCAAAGTGGACCTACGGGGAGAGGGAGTTCGAGTACTTTGCCTCGCCGGCGGTGACGGCGGATCAGGTATTTGCGAGCGACCGGGGGAAGCGCCTGCATTGTCTCGGCCTTGCGGACGGGGCGGAGAAGTGGTCGTTTCGCACCAAAGGTCGCATCGACAGTTCGGCAGTCGTGACGGGAGACAATGTGGTCTTCGGATGCGACGACGGAAATATCTACGCGGTCAGTATCAAGGACGGGAAGGTGAAGCAGGGAAATCAGGTCTGGAACTATGAAGTCGGCCAGCCCGTGCAGAGCAGTCCCTGCATTGCCGGTGGGAGGCTGGTCATCGGCGCGGACGACGGCGTGGTTTATTGTTTTGGCGCTGAGGCGAAAAAGTAATCCCGCCGTTTCCCCGCCTTGAGTGCGTAAGGCCGGAGGCGGATGAATCGATTGCACCGGCGGCAGGGAGGCGGGAGAAGTAACCACTGCCTGCCATGAGTCGATTCCTTCCTGCCGTTGTTTTGATCACGGGTGCCTGCGTTGTCCGGGGCCAGGCTCCG
>DATAIE010001005.1:0-6077 GCA_036262875.1 Verrucomicrobiales bacterium | reverse complement strand
AGTCCGAAAAGAAACCCAGCGAATAGCGGCAGGAACGAAAGGGGGTGCATCAAAGGGAACGAGGGCAAAAGGGTAACTTAATAGAAAACGCAACAAATTCTTAATCAGTTAGATCATGGACGGCCAGAGCGCCAGTTTGTGGGGAGGATCCCCTACAAGTCACTGGCTGCCAGTGCCCGTTTCCTCAATCGATCTTCGAGCTACGCCTGCCGCGTGAACAGAGAACGGAAAAAAGAGATCTATTCAAGAGGAGATCTGTTCGAGATGTCTGCCTCCGTGATAGTCATCCGAGCGCTCGGTGGCGGGATTGGTGAGTGCCGCCCTGGCGGCCTCTGGCACCAGCAACGACCGCCAAAATGATGCCGCAGCGCTGACTCTGCCTTCATTTCCCCTTTTTCGTTTCTACTGCGGATGGAAACATCTCCTTCACCGAGGCGCGATCCCCGTCGAGGACGCGGATATAGCTTTCCATTTGAGAGGCATCGAGAATCGACTGGAGCGCCTCGCGGCGGCGGGCGAGGGATTCATCGATGCGGGCGCTGAACCTGCCGTCGTCCGCAAAATACGCGGCACCGCGATCATCCTCCTCCGTCAGGATTCCGGTGAGGGCGGCAAAGACTTTGTCCTTTTGCTCTGACGTCAGTTGGACGGCCCCGTCACCGTGCAACTCGACGAGCTCCATGTTCACCATATTCTCGATCCGGTTGGCCCGGTCTTCGGCTTCGAAACCCTCGAACAATTTTGCCTGGTCCGCATCGAGCAGGCTCTTCACGGGCAGATCAAACCGGCCGGAAACCCAATCGATAAAGACACCCATATCCGGCGGCCTCCCGGTGTTGTCATTCAGGTGGTCGAAAGTGGCGGCGACGCACGCATTGTGCGCGGCAATGTGCTTTTCCAGCGCCACCAGTTGTTCAGGACGCAGATTGAGACGCTGCTTCAGAAGAGCCAGGCGACCGGCGGAACGCTTCTCGATCTGATCCTTTCCGCCTCCCATCAGGAATTCCGCCACACCCGCGGCGCTTTTCTCCTCCTCTTTGCCGGTGCGAGGAGCGGCGGCTTTTTCCTGCCCGGGGGACTTTTTCGCGGAACCGGATTCACCGGCGGGCATAGTGAGCCGCGATCTTTGAGAGCCCCGGTCCTTCTTCAATTCCGCCACTTCCGCCCGAAGACCGTCCACCTCACGCCACAGCAGGATCAAAAGAGTCACCGTCCCCGCAAGTAAAAGCACAGCGACGGCGGGCAGCAGACGTTTCATGCAAGTCATTTACCCGCACGGTCCACCGGCGCAACCAGGGCCTACAGCGCCCGGCCAAAAAGAAAGCGGTCACGCCGGGAGAGGTCATTCGCTGCGGTGACATCACGCAGGCCGGAGCGGCGCATGACATCGGCAAGCTGCTCTGTTTGTCCAGCCCCCACCTCCAGCGCGGCAAGCCCGCTAAGAGTCAGATGTTGCGGCGCGACGGCAAGAAAACGCTCCACCAGTTCCGTCCCCTGCGGCCCGCCGTCCAGAGCCAGAACCGGATCGCGCTGCACCTCCGGCGAAAGGGTGGGGATTTCCGCGGCGGCGATGTAGGGCAGATTTGCGGCGATGATGTCGAACCGCTGCCCGGCCAGCGCAGAGAAGAGGTCGCTCTGCACAAAGGTCAGGCGCTCCGGCGGCAGGCCCACCTTTTCCGCATTTTCGCGGGCGAGAGCGAGCGCGTCCGGGGACACATCCGCCAGGGTGACGCGGGCTTCGGGGAAAACGAATGCCAGGCTCAGCCCGATCACGCCGGAACCCGTGCCCATGTCGAGAATGTCCGCCGGTGGAGGCACTCCCTCCCGGCGGCATTCGGCCACGATTTTTTCCACGAGTTCCTCTGTTTCGGGACGGGGGATGAGGGCGCGGGCGTCGCATTTGAATTCCCGTCCGCAAAACTCCGCGGTGCCCAGCAGGTGCTGGAGCGGCTCGCCTTTTCCGCGGCGCTTGACGAGATCACGGAGAGGGGAGAGGTGCTCCTCATGGAGCGGACGGTCAAAGTCCATGTAGAGTTGCATGCGGCGGCAGCCGAGGACTTTGGCGAGGAGGTGCTCCATATTCAGACGCGGATTTTCCACGCCCGCTTTTTCAAGCCACGGGGCTCCGCTGCGGATCGTCTCCAGCACTGTCTTCATTCGCGGAAACTAACTGCGGGACCTGTCGTGCAAGCGGGGATTGGGACGGACTTTGGGCAGCGGGGGAGGATACCATTTGACGACAGGCCCCCGCGCGTCAGCCTTTGTTATGGATGTAGATCCCTCCAGTCCCGCGGGCAATCCCTACGCCGCGCCGCAGTCCCCGGTTCATCACCCGGGGGATCCGGTCGTTTCAAGAGACAGCGCAAAAGCCCGCTGCCCGCACTGCGGAACTCTGACAAACCATCCTCTGGTGAATGTTCTCCGCGAGCGGACGGGATGCCGCAGCATCGTTCTGTTCATCGTTACCGGGATCATATTCTATCTTCTCTGGGCGGCGCAGTTGCCCCGGGCGTTCAGTTGTGCGTCCTGCGGGAAGCTGTTTCGCGCCAGGACTCCGGGCGGAAAACTCGCGCTGGGAGCGCTCATCAGCTTAGTGGCGGTGCTGGCCGCTTTCATATTCCGGCCTGCCGGGAGATGAATGCCCCGGCACCGGGAGGCCGGTCGCGGCCACCTTTTTGACTTGCCGTTCACGATCTCTCACGAATGATCCCCATATGAAGTCATTGCTGCTTTCTCTGCTCGCCTGTCTGCCGGTCAATGCCGCGGATCTGTCTGCGCATTTGACGCCCATTCTCGCGGTGGGACCGGAAGGTAAAGGAAATGCTGAGGCAGGGGCCGCATGGCAAAAGTTGACCGCCAGCGCGGACGCATCGGCGCTGCCGGACATTCTCAAGGCCATGAACGGCGCGGGCGAAATCTCCGCCAACTGGCTGCGCGGGGCGGTATCGGTGATAGCGCAGCGCGCGGATGGAAAAATTCCCCTGGATGCCATCAAGGCATTCGCCGCCGACACAGCGAACAAACCGGCGGGGCGGGTGCTGGCCATGGACCTGATCCGCCGCGCTGACAAAACGCAGTGGGACGCCATGGTGCCCGCGATGCTCAACGACCCCAGTTCCGAACTGCGGCGGGAACCGGTTTCCCGGCTGCTGACGGAAGGGAAAACCGCCTCGACGGTGGAACCTCTCCGCAAAGCCCTCGCGGCCGCACGGGACGAAGACCAGATCAAGGAGGCGGCGGATGCTCTGCGGGAGAAAGGCGAGATCGTAGACCTGCCAAAACACTTCGGCTTTCTCATGGACTGGCAAGTCATCGGTCCCTTCGACAACCGGAAGCGGGCGGGGCATGAAACGGTTTTTCCGCCGGAAACATCCGTGGACCTCAACGCTCAATATGAGGGCCGCGAGATGAAGCCGGGAGAGAAAAACACGGTGAAGTGGGTTCCCTGCACCAGCAGCAGCCAGTTTGGGATGGTGGATTTCAACAAACCCATCGGGATGCTCAAAGAAGTGGCGGGTTATGCCTTCACTACGTTCAACAGTCCGGCGGAACGCGATGCGGAAATCCGGCTGGGATGCAAAAATGCCTGGAAGGTTTGGTGCAACGGCCAGTTGCTGTTCGCCCGCGACGAGTATCACCGGGGAGCGCAGATCGACCAGTACCGCATGCCGGTGAAACTCAAAAAAGGGGAGAACCGGATTCTCGTAAAGTGCTGCCAGAACGAGCAGACGGAAACGTGGACGGTGGAATGGGAATTCCAGATGCGCATCTGTGATGCCACGGGCACGGCGATTCTGGCGGAAGACCGGAAGCCAACCCCGGAGGCGGCCCTGAAGTTGTCCGAAAAGGCGGCCAAATGAGAGGCCAACGTCACAGTCCTCTCGTGAGAAAGCTCTCTCTGCTGATCGCGGCGCTGCTGGCCGCCGGCAGCGTCTCGTGTGTTAAGAATATCCGGAAGTCACGCGGCGCGAGCGCGAAGGGAGCGCAGACTTTCCTGACAGGTTCCGGAACCGACACCCGGGAAAACAAACTGAGCTATCGCAGTATTCCGGTATCAGAGCCGTTCATTGCCATGACCTTTGATGACGGCCCGGTCTCTCAAAACACGCCGCGCCTTCTCGACATGCTGGCGACCCGGGGCATCAAGGCCACGTTTTTCACCGTGGGAGAAAACGCCCAGCGCTATCCCAATATCATCCGGCGCATCGCCGCCGAGGGACATGAACTGGCGAATCACACCTGGACGCATCCGTGGCTGACCCATCTTTCCGATGAGGCGGCAAAGGCGGAACTGCAGCGCAGCCAGGAGGCGCTGGTGAGCATCTCAGGAGTAAAGCCCCGTATGTACCGCCCTCCGTTTGGCGACATCTCCCTCCGGCATGAAGAGTGGATCATGAAGGAATTCGGATATCCCACGATCCTCTGGAGCGTGGACTGCGGAGATTCCAAAAAAGGCTCCACTGCCGCCTCTGTGCGGGCGAACGTGGTGAGGGAAACACGGCCCGGGGCCATCATTCTCGTGCATGATCTCCACTCGTGGAGTGTGGACGCCATGCCGGGAACGCTCGACGATTTGCTCGCGAAGGGGTTCCGCTTCGTCACCATGAGCCAACTGCTCGCCATGGGTCCCAAAGCGAAAGTGGAAACCGCTCCCGTTCCGGCTCCGGCGGTTGCCGCCGCGCCCCAGGTGATTTTCAGCCCGGGCAGTTTTTGAGGGAACGGTATACCGATTGACCCCTGCGGGCCGGTGAGACAGATTGGGCACCCACCCATGAAGTTCACTGTTTTCCTTTCCCTGGCCCTTCTTTCGCTCGGCACAGTCTCGTGCGTCAAGAAAGACATCCGCACCGCAAAGCGCGGCGCGGCTCTGCCCTCCGGAGGTCCGGGAATCAACACCACCGCAGGCAGCCTGCCGCCGGGAACGAAAGCGAGTTATTCCAGCGTGCCGGCGCAGGGGCAGTTCATCGCGATGACCTTTGATGACGGCCCGGTGCCGGCGAATACGCCTCGCCTGCTCGACATGCTGAAGGAGCGGGGCATCAAGGCCACCTTCTTCACCGTCGGCAAAAATGTGCAGGCGTATCCAAACATCGTGCGGCGTATCATTTCCGAGGGGCACGAAATTGCAAATCACACCTGGACGCATCCATGGCTGAGCAAAATGTCCGACGCCGCTGTGCGCTCGGAACTTCAGCGCAGTCACGAGGCGCTGACGGCCATCACGGGGATCGCCCCCCGCATGTACCGTCCGCCCTACGGAGCCATTACCGCGCGCCAAAAGCAGTGGATCATGAGCGAGTTTGGATATCCCACCATCCTGTGGAGCGTGGACCCGGAGGACTGGCGGACCCGGAATGCCGCGATGACGCACAGCCGCATCGTGGCGCAAACAAAGCCCGGGGCCATCATCCTCGTTCACGACATCCATGCCTCCAGTATCGATGCCATGCCCTCCACGCTGGATGATCTGCTGGCGAAGGGATTCCGTTTCGTCACCGTCAGTCAGTTGATCGGCATGTCCAAAGGGCCCGGCCCGGCACCCGCGGCAGTCGCCACCGTCACCGGCCCCTCCTTTACCCCTGGCAGCTTCTAACGATCATGAGTGCCGTCCCCCTGGTTGACTTGCAGTTTATCGATGCGCGAGCGCGCCTCATCGATCTCGCGGCTTTTCTGGATCGCATGGACCGGCACGGGCAGGCGGCGGACTACCGGGTAGTGGAATTGAAGAAAGCGATCCAGGAGGTGATCAAGGAAGAGCCGGGACGTGCCCGCCGGGTGCTGGAGGCGCTAAGCGATCCTGGCGAAGAGCCCATTGCAGCGGCGACGATCCAGGGGGCTTTTGGAGCGCCGAAGCGCGACGTTTGACCAATGTGGAGCGCGATGGTATAAACAATCATGATTCTCTCTCTGCCCGACGAACTGGAAGGCTTTGTCCGCGACATGGGGCTGCGCCAGGCGATCGACGAGGGCTGGGATCAAGCCCAAGCCGACAACCTCCTGTCCCAAGAGGAGGTTTGGGCCAAACTTGAGGAGCACAAACGCAAGTGGCACGCGAGCCGGGCGCTCAATGAATAACT
>DATAIE010001004.1:0-3412 GCA_036262875.1 Verrucomicrobiales bacterium | reverse complement strand
GAAGAGCAGCCCGCCGGCAAGAAGGGTGAGAAGGATGAGCGCCAGCGTGCCCAGCGGCAGGCCACCGGCTCCCGCGAGGCGGAGGTTTGGCCACACGGCGAGGAGGGCTGTGACGCTGCCCAGCACCACGGCGGCGAGCAGCAGGAACCAATGCTCCGCCAGAACCATGAGGCGCAGCTGGCCCGGCAGGAAGCCGCAGGCGGTGAGCGTGGCGAATTCCGCGCGCCGCTCCATGACGTGCCGCGCCACCAGGATCGCCAGGCCAACGGTCGAGAGGAGCAGCGCCATCCCGCCGAGCACGCTGAAGATCGTGAGATAAGTGTTTTGAACGGACTGGAACTGCGCCAGCCGTCCGGTCGCGCTGCTCAGCGTGAAGCCGCGGCTGGTGAGTTGTTCCACCGCCAGCTTGCGGAAGGACTCCGCGCGTTTTGCCGGGGCATCGATGAGGAAGTACCGGTAGCCGCGTGTATCCGGATACAATTTGATAAAGTTCTCCTCACTCATGATGACATTTCCCTGGAGCACGGTGCCCGCGAGCAGCCCCTGGATGCGCAGGTTCACCGGACGGCCCTGGCCGTCGGGCACGGTGATGAGATCGCCCTGTCCTTTGCCGAGCGCGAACATCGCGGAATACTGATCCATGATGACGTTGATCTCGCTTCCGGAGCCTTCGTCGAGGATCTGCCAGCGGGTGCCGGACTTCGTCTCGCTGGCGAACGGGAAGGCATCTGCGGGAAGGGTGGATGTCTTTACGCCGAGCACGCGCGGGGTTTGCGCGCGGTTGAGATTGAGGCAGGAGGCCTCTTCACCATCACGCACGCGGAAGGGAACGAATTTTACGCCTTCCAACTCCTCGGGATCGAAGTCCCATGTCTTTTGGCCGGCGTTGGTGTTGAGGTCCTCGTACACCGGCAGCGTGCTCTCACCTATAAAAGTGAAACCGCCCGCGCCGGAATCGCGCGTATTGTTCGTCAGGCGCGCATCCTGGCGGAAGGCGTTGAGCGCTGTGACCATAAAAACGCCCAGCGCCAGCAGTCCGGCGAGGGCCGCACTGCGTCCGCGGCGGCGCACGGTATTCCGCACACCCAGCGCCCACACGGAAGCGGGCCCGTCCGGCGAAGGTTTTTCCGCCGCATGACGCAGCCGGAGATTCAGCAGGCGCACGCCATCGATCAGAATAAGGAACGCGGCTCCAAAGAAGAGCATGGGGGCGATGTGCTGCGGCACCCGGGGCGTATAGAAGAGCAGCCCGGCGGCGACCGCCGTCGCCACGCCAACAGGGAGAAAGCGCCATCCGAGAAAGGCGCGCCGGGATTTTGCCGGCTTTTCCGTTTTCAATGAACCCGCCAGCAGAGCCCGGGGCTGAGCGCGCAGCAGCCGGCGGGAGGCCCACCAGATCACACCCAGCGCCAGCAGCACCGTGACCGCGCCCGCAATGACCAGCGTGAGGGGCTTCACCAGGAAAAGGAACTTGAGACCCAGCGCGGCGTCCGACCAGTCGCTCTCCAGTTTTCCGAGCGTCCATTGCGTGTAATACCTTCCGATAAACACTCCGGCGATGGCGGCGGGCAGTGTGATCCACAGCCCCTCCATGAGAAAGAGGCGGCGCACTTCTTTGCCGGTCCATCCCGTGGCCCGCAGCACGCCGCACTGTCCCGCGCGCTGCTCGATGCCGAAGATAAACAGCAGCGCAGACAGCAGCAGTGCCGTGATGATGAGAAAGGCGCTCATGCTCACGAAGAGCGCGCCAAAATCCATGCTGTCGCTCACTGCACGGGCGGCGGACTCTTTCACCGCCACGACATTGATACCGGCGGCGGCAGGTGTCAGGGCCGCGGCGAGTTTGGCGGACAGGACTTCCGTGCTGTCCTTCGCAGGGATTTGAAAAGAAGTTAGGGAGCCGAAGCGGTTGCTCCATATTTTCTGTCCGGCGGCGAGGGACAGCCAGAGCTTGGGCGTGCCTTTGTATTGTTTCCAGTAGGCATCGTCTTTGTCGCGGATGATCTCCTGCTTGATAGGGATGCCCGGTTTCCAGTCGCGGCAGTTTTCCGCCTCGGTCACGCCCGGGAAGTCCGGGGTCCAGTCACGCCGGACGAGCGGATCGGTCATGGGAACCACGGCGTCGATTTTAAAATCCGCCTCCGCTTCCTCCAACTGGCGCGCGCGGGTCACGCGGAAGAACTTCAGCTTGAGCGGGTCACCGGCTTTCACGCCGAGGTCATCGGCGAGCCATTGGTTGACCCGCACGCCGCCACCGGTGTTTTCCGCGGTGCCTGGCGGAGAGGTGGCGGTCGCCATGCTGTAGGGCGTCACTTTGCCGTTCGCCTGGATTTCATTGATCAGATAGGTTAGGACGCCGGCGGCCTCAGGGAACTCCTTCCGCACCGTGGCGGCGATGTCGTCAGAGAGGAAAATGCGCGAGGTGGACAGCACGCGATAGTCTCCTTTCCCCGTGAGCGTGAGACCGGCGTCTTCGATGGTCAGGCAGTTGCGCAGGACCGCTGCAAACGGGGCCTGGTCCTCTCCCGGGTCTGTCCCCTGATCCAATGAGGAAAGCAGAAGATTGGCGCGTCCCGGCAGTTGGGCCGCCTCCTGGAGCTTTGCCAGCGGCAGCCAGACATTGAGTGGAGGAGATTGCCCCGCCGCGAGACTGAAAGCGCCCATGGCTTCATCCGGGACAATCCCCGCGACCTTCAAACGCAGCGTGACTGTCTGGTCGGACTCGCCGGACATCGGGGCGTCGCGCGAAATGAAGCCAGGTTTTTCGAAACGAAGGATCACTTCCCTGTCCGTGCCGGAAATCCCTAAAGTGGAGGCCAGCGCTTTGTTGATGAGCAGGCCGTCTGTCTGAGTTTTCGCAGAGGGATCGGGCTGCACCATGCCCAGTTTCCAGAAATCGGGTGTGACGCCATACAGATTGACGCCGCCGGCGCGCCGCTTGTCTCCGGGCTCCGTCACGGTGCTTTGGAGATAGAGAGAGGGGGCTACAATCGGGGCGGATGGAATGGCGCGTGCCAGTTTGTCAGCGAGACTTTCCGTGAAAAAACCGTCCGTCGCCGCGGCTGCTGTGCCCACGCGCCCCAGCCGGATCTCCGCCTGCCGTGCCAGGGTGGCCCGCACCGAATCTCCGGTGACCAGTGATCCGCTGATGACTCCCGCCGTCAGCGCCACGCCCAGAAAAAGCCCGAGATGCCAGCGCCAGTAGTGGGCCAGACTGCGCAAAGTAAGGAGGGAGCGCGTCATGAAAAAGGAGGGAAAGGATGAATGAACCTCTGCCAGACGCGGGCGGGATGTCAATTCGTTGCGGACCTGCCGGCGCGGAGGCCGGAAGGGGAGCCTAACTTAACTCCAGCAGGCTGATTTCCGGCCGGCAGTTGAAACGCAGATGATGCAACGCGCCGACCCCGGCGGT
>DATAIE010001003.1:0-3705 GCA_036262875.1 Verrucomicrobiales bacterium | reverse complement strand
TTTTGAGCGACTATTATTATCGCACCCGGCCCGAGTATTACCGGCAACTGGCGGCTGCGAGCCAAAGCGGCGGAGATGTGCTGCCCTTTGTCCAGTATGCCGTGCAGGGATTTGTGGAGGGACTGCGGGAGCAGTTACGCGTCATTCGCCTGCAGCAGTGGCAGGTTTCGTGGGTGAACTATGTGCACGAGCGGTTCCGCGAGGAAAAGACGAATGCAAATCAGAAGCGCCGCCGGGATCTGGTGCTGGATTTGAGCAACCGGGAGGGATTCGTGGACATTTCAGAGATTCCGAATCTCTCGCCGCGTCAGGGAGAGGCGTACCGGGGAGGGAATCCTCGAGTCCTGCGATATGACATTAACGTCCTGGCCGGCATGGGCCTCATCGAACACGTTACGGGAAAAGTACGGGCAAAAAGGGAAATTATTTTAGCATTCCTGCCGGCAAAGGCCCAGGGACGGGTGATTTGAGCGTGTCGCGGAAACTTCAAAAGATCAAACATCCGGGAGGCCCAACGGTCAAAATTCAAGACGTTCAAGGATTCCAAAGCTCATGTATTGTTAGGATCACTGCGCCGTCTGCTGCTTGCTTGACTCCTGGTTACTGGAATTTCTCTGATGTTTGAATTTTGATTTTTGAAGTTTTGCACCTCTCCCTCTTCTCAAAAATCCGCCCTTCACACGGCACTCTCGTTCTCTGCCTCTTGCTCACCCTCCTCTGCCTGTATCGCGGAGGAGAGAAACCGGTGCGGGCCCGCCGCCCTCTGATCCGCGCCCTGGCCGGGGCCGGGCCGGTAACTCCACCGCTCACCCTTTATGGGGTAATGTCCATGGACCGGCTCGATGAGATAAAGCAGCGCTTCCAAACGGCGGACCGGACACCTGACAAGGCGCGATGGGTGGCGGATGCCGCGATGATCCTCAAAATGATGGACGACGCTCCGGAATTTTTGTCCTCCGCGGCAGGGGAGTTTTGGGTGAATGGCATGATGACGCTCCCGCGGCGGACGCTTTTTGAGTATTTCGCCTCCGTCGATGAGAACCTGCTGCAGGACTACACCCGCGAGTCTCTGTTCAGCCACCGCCCCGTGCTCGGAGATTTCCTGACACCTCTCGTGGACCGGTTCATAAGGGACGGAGCCGCAGCGGAACTCGACTCCCTCCTTCCCGGCGCGCCTCCTGCGCTGCGCGGGCAGGTGCAGACCACCCTCGCCGCAAGGGACGCCGCCCAGGGGAATATCACACGAATGGATACACTCAAGGAGGACCTCCGGAACCAGGCGGAAAGGGAAACACTTACCCGCCTGCCGTCCACCGATCCCGGCCGGTTCCTTACCTTCGCGCTCACCGGGGCCCGCACCTTCACCACGGCGGATGCCCCTGTCCTTGGCACCGCATGGTCCGCCTTCGCCTGTCACCCTGGCTACGAGGCCGCGCTCGACCGCTTGCTTGCTGCCGCTCCCTCCCTTGCGCGCGATGCCCTGCTCAAAGAATCCGCCACCTCCCTGCTGGCCACTCCCGCCGCCGGGCGGGAAACCCTCGCCTCCGCCATCTCCGACTACTGGCTCCGCACCGCCGCCGAAAAAGACATCGCTGCGAGGGAGGGAGAGGCCAATCATGTCAGGTAGTTCCCGCACCACTCTCCTTCTCTATGGCCGTGGCCGGCTTGCACGCCCTGCTTTCACCGCCCTCCGCGATCACTCCACCATCCGCCAGGCCACCTGACAAGCCGCCACCGCAGCCAAAGCAAACTCCGCCGCGCCGGTGCCCGTGTCCAGATCTGTTAGCGTTCGCGGGTCCGTATCGCACGCGCTGCTGCCCGGGCGGGGAGAAAAACTTCAAAATTCAACCGTCAAACATCAGAGAAACAGCCAAGCCTCAAGCTCCAATAGGTGCCGTGCGTGACCGGCGTCCGTGGTTTGGCGCCTCGCGTTTGGAACCGGGTGCCTGGTGCTTCTCTGATGTTTGACGGTTGAATTTTGAAGTTTTCCCCCGGCTCCATATCAGAGCGGGCACGGTTCCTGCGACAGACCGGGCACGGTTCCTGCAATAGGGTGAAGACCTTATTTTTAGGGTGCGCCCGTATATTTCCAGGTTATTGTTTTTAAGAATGTCTCCCCTTTTCTATGTTACACAGCTCGAGGTGCTCCTCGCGAATCATGCGCCGCCGGCCCGTATCGAGTCTGTGCTGATCAATTTGAGAAAGCACGTGGAGGCGTTGGAAAATGAGTTGGATCACCTGCGGGGAGGGCCCCGCAAGCCGGGGGAGAATACCGCGGGCATCCCGGTAGTGCTCGGCTGCCTGCCCGCGGAGCCGCCGCAGGCTTGAGAGAGCCGGGAAGGGGAGTGAGGCGGGAAAGGACCGCGGACATTCCGTCCGCTTCAGGCACCAGGCTCCAGCCACTGGCACCGGTCACACGCCCCGCGCATTGGAGTTTGAGGCCTGGGGCTTCTTTGATGTTTGCAGTTTCTTTCGTGCGACGGCGATGTTTTCGCCGATCGAATTACAAAGGCTGAAGTGAGCAACGGCGGGCCTACTTTGTTTTGCACGAAATGACCCGGGCCTTCAGACCGGGAACCATTTCACGCAGCCTCGAGCCCTCGCCGTCCGCGGAGCATTCCTGAATGTGACCCGCGTTGAAGGTCCCTTTGCACGAGGCGTCCACGGGCACCCAGTGGCCATCGAGGATCACTTCGTTCCACGCGTGAAACCCAAAGGCCTGATACTCATCCCCCATGTACATCCAGCCTCCCGCCTCCCGTGCGGGAATGCCGGCGGCGCGGGCGAGCGTGGTAAAAAGAAGGGCATAGGCGGTGCAGTCCCCCTTCTTTGACTGGATGACATCCATGACGGTCAGCGGCTTGGCTCCCGCAGAGGGCTGAATAAAAGTCCGGGTGAAGGATTGGAGCCGCTCGACTTTTGCACGGTCGTTCTTCGCGCCAAAGACGGCGCGGGCGGCGAGCTTTTTCACGGCCTCGTCCGCCAGCGGGTAGCGCGCCGTGGCCTTCAGAAAACCGGCCCGGTCCGTCTCCAGGGCGGCTTGCCGCGGGCCGGTGCCGGGACCTGTTTTGACAATGACGCGGTCGCCGGCCTTGCGCTCGACGGTTTGGCTGGCCGTGTCAGGCAAGTCGGGAACCGTGCGTCCCTCCGGAGCCGTCAGTTCCAGCACGATCTCCGACAGCGAGGATGTTTTCGGCAGCTTCCTGTCGGCACGGATGGCGGTCGCGAAAAAGAGGTCCGTGAGTTCGCCGGCCGGGATTTTTTTGGCGACCTCCTCCGGCTCCTCTCTGAACTCGATGGTGGAATTGTAGCGCCCACTCACGAGGCTGCCGCTCTCGCGCGAGAGCCGGAGAAACGTTTCCGTTCTGTCGCCAAAATCATAGAGGCTGGTTTCCCAGACGCGCTGTTTTGCGCCGGAGGATTCCCAGTCGGCCTCTTTCGCGATCGAGAGGGTTTGTTCGCCGAACTTCATCCGTCCGATGGAAAACGATTCCACCGTGATGGCGTCGCCCGGCTTTCGCGCGGGGTCCGCCGCCCAGACGCCGGTGGTGGTTTCCTGACAAAGACGCGCATCGAATTTTGCGGACTCCTGCGGACGCGGTTTCCCGCCGTCGGTGGAATCCACGGTATAAAGGGTGCCGCCGGCATTCCGGAACTGGACGTGGCGTTCCTGTTCCCCTCTCTTTTCCGTGGTCTCCATGAGGA
>DATAIE010001002.1:0-8617 GCA_036262875.1 Verrucomicrobiales bacterium | reverse complement strand
AACAACTGCCGGAGGGCATCCTCATGGGAGAGCCGGTTCCCAGCCCGCTGGAGCGCAGCCACAATCAATTTCGCTATCAAATCCTGCTCCGTGCACGGCACACGAAGCCAATTACCGCGCTCGTTTCACGACTTCTGAAATCGACCAAACTGGACCGAGATGTCTTTGTGGTGGTGGATGTGGATCCGGTGTCGCTGGCGTAAGAAGGAACAATCCTTGCGCATCGCGGGCACTGTAGAAGCGCAATACCGGTTCTAAAGGAAGTCAGCGCCCGAGCAGAATGGAGACCTCCGCTTTGCGCAGCAGCGTCTGCACGCCATAGGCCCCGTTGGCACAAACATAGCCAGGGCGGTAGGTTTTCAAAATGCGGGTTCCTTCGCCGGTATCCTCTTCGCTTTCCACAATTTGGATCTTCTTCCGTGCGGCGACATCCACCGTAAAGCCCGCCTCGTACCGGTACGACTCCACGGTGTATTCCGTCAGAATATCGAGCAGGCCGGCACGGAAGATACTCATTTGCTCAATCGCCTCACGCGATCCGTTGTGGGCAGCGAGATGCGTGAGGAGATCATCCAGGAGGTCCACCTGCTTGATGATCCCCTTGGCCATGGCGTGAACGGTTCCCCATGTGGGATCGGGAGCCTCCGCAAAGGTTTGCCGGCGTTCCTCGAGCTGGTCAAAGTCCGCCTTCACTTCGTCGTAGCGCTTTTGAAGGGACTCCAGCTCCCCGCGCACTCCCGCCGCCTGAACGGCCTCAACCCGTGCAGCGGCGATTTGTTGTGTGAGTGACTCCAGTTCGGCATGTGTCCGTTCAAGATCGCGGCCCGCAGAGGCACGCTTTTCCGCCATGGCAGAGAGTTCTTCCGCAGCCGCCGCCTGTTTCTCCGCCTCGCTTTCGGTAGCCAGTTGATCCGATTTCGTGGAAAGTGATTCGACCTGAGCACGCAGTGTTTGGACTTCGTCCGTAAGCGACGTCTTCTGCCGGTTCAGTTCGGCGGCTGCAGACTCGCTGCTGTCGACAGTCCGCCGGAGGTCTTCGAGTTTTTTCGTGAGGCCGGCAATTTCCGCGTCGCCGGTGGCCTTTAATGATTCGCGCTCCCGCAGCGAGGTCTCGACGGCCCTGGACTCCGCTTGAATGGTTGCAAGGCGTCCGGCGGCGGCGGCTATGGCCTGCTCGATCCCTTCCAGCCGGACCGAAGCTTCTGTAGAAGCCGCGGCACGGGCTTCGATGGAACCGGCAAGCTTCTCCAGTTCGGCTGTAACTGTCGCGTGCTTCGGCTGGAGGAGGGCAAGCTCCTCTTTGAACTTCTGCGCTGCGGCCTCGTGCTGTTTTCGCTCCTCTTCCGCAAGGGAAAGCGCCTTGAGCATCTCCGCCTTTCTGTTCTCCCCGGTTTCCGCGTCGCTTTTTGCGGCCAGTGCACGATCAGCGGCCCCGGTTATCCCTGCTTCGATTTCGGCGAGCCTGGCTTTGGCGGTTTCCACCTCTGCTTCAAGAGCTGTCCGGCGGGTGGCGAGAGTTTCCAACTCTGTCCGCATTGCAGTAGCCCGGGACTCTGCATCCGCGGCCCCGGCGAGCGCCGCCGTCTTTCGCTTCGCAGCCTCGTCCGCCTCCTGAAGGGCCGTCTTTAATTGTGCCGAAATAGCGGCGAGGCCGGACTCTTCATTCCGGAGCGCCGCCAGCTTTTCCTCGAGAGCCACGACGGAAGCGGCGACCGCTGCTTCGGCGGACTTCGCGCCTGTCAGACGGGAGGTTAGTTCCGTCTCCTCCTGCGCCAACGCTCCCATGCGGGTCCGGGCCAATTCAGCGCCGGAGGATTCGGTCTTTTCGATTTCCTCCTGCAATTTTTCCAGGCGGATGCGCAGTTCTCTCGCCTCCCGCTCTCCCTGAAGTTTCAACTGAGCCTGATTTTGCTCCTCGCTCTCGCGGTCACGCCGCAGTGTTTCGATGGATTCTCCGAGGACTTTCAATTCACTCCGGGCTGCGGCGATCTGCGCCTGCATTTGCTGAAGCTCGCGCCGGTTTTCCAGGAGCGCTCCGCCATCGGGCGCAGGTACCAACGTTGTGGGCTGTACCGGGACGGGAACCACAATCCGGCTCGCTCCTCCCGCGGGAGGCAGGGGTTCGGTCACTTCATGCCGGGAAATGGGAATCACCGGCTCGACGCGGGGACTCACCGGCTTTTTCATCGAAGCCGTGGGCACCGCATTGGGAGCGGGTACCGGCGTCCTGGCTGCAGCACCGTTGAGTCCGGCATTTTCCGGTGGATCGAAGATCGCCTCCAACTGCCCAAAGCCTACCGCGTCGCCCGGCGTCAGTCGCGCCGTCTCAATCCGCTTTCCATTTACGGTCGTCCCGTTGCTGGAATTCAAGTCGCGCACTTCAATGACCCCATCGGCCCCGAGCCGGAACTCGGCGTGATACGAGGAAATCCACGAATTATCGATGACGATGTCGTTGGCGGGATTCCGGCCAAGGCGCACATGCTCCCCCGCCAGAGGGAAGTCCAGCGATTGCTTGTCGCTCAGTTTGAATACCAGTTTCGGCATAGGTCGGTAGCTGCTTCGGCTGGCCTGCCCTGTGGCAAGGGGGTGCCTTGGGCGACTGACAAAAGTCAATGCTTGTAGATTGTTTTGCAAAATCTGGACGCCTTTTAAACTATTTTAAACACTTTGGGAAGCCCAAAGTTAATCATTAGCCAAAATATCATGCAAAATAGGAATTTCCATAGAAATTGTACAAAAAACTCCCGGGAACTTAGTTTTTAGGGTGCCGCGTCGAGACGACACGAAGCCAGACGGCTAAATGGTGAGCCTTCTGGTTCTGGCGACAACCGGCCAGGTCTCCCCTGCCCTGCCTCCGCGGACGGTCACGCACTCCGAGTGGAGAGCCACCGTGGGACACACGTGCCAGGGGATTCCATAAAGCACCGATCCCGGCGGCAGGCGGTCGCCAAGGCCGGTTTTGAGAACAAGGTGCTCTTCACTGTGGCCGGTCGCCACCGCATCCGGGAGCGCCGGAAACACCACCCTCGGGTGCGGCATCTCCGAGGCCACCGCCTTGTGGCCCAGATCGAGACAAATCTGCCCCTCCCCCGCGCGGCTGATCACCCTGGTTATCAGCCAGGCAGCCTGCTGAAATTCCAGATCCGGCAATTTTTTGGCGTAACCGGCATCCCATAATACAGAGGTCCCGGGGCTGCACTCCACTCCCGGACGCCGGGCATGGATGGCAAACGTGGGGGTACCCCCGGCCACGATTCGCGCCGGAGCCGGCAGACCAGCCGCGGCAAGATCGCGAACCATCTCCTCCACCCCGAGCCATGCGTCGTGACAGGCTTCCGTCCGCTCGCGAAGATCCGTCTGGTGCAAGTGCCCGTCATAGGCATGCAAACCACCGGGAGCCAGGCCAGGGGTTTCACAGAGGGTCTTATATAACGCGACAGCGCCTGGCCCCGGCGCGATTCCCGTCCTGTGCTGGCCGATATCGAGATCGATGAGCACTTCCGCGGTGAGCCCAGCCGCCTGCGCCGCTGATGCCAACTCAGCCAAAGGCGCAGGGTCATCCGCAATGGTCAGCCACTTCACCTCCGGGAAACGCCGCATCAATTCCACAAACCGTCCTGCATTGGGTCCCACCGGCGGCATCGCGAGGAGAATATCCTGTCCGCCGGCCAGCGCAGTCATCTCGGCTTCAGCAATGGTGGCGCATTTGAACTTCGCAATGCCCAGCGCCACCTGCGCCTTCACCAGTTGAGGAAGCTTGTGCGTCTTCACATGAGTGCGCAGTCGTTGGGGCTTGCCCGCGATGGCCACCATGCGGCGCAGATTTTCCTCCACGGCATCCAGATCGATGAGCAGCGCCGGAGAGGCCACGAAGGATTCGTTCTCGATGAAGTAGCTCATAGCCGTTATTCTGCCCAAGACCGAAGCGTCTGCAAGCTTCGGACGGCATTCATGAACCGAAACCAAGTGCCTGAGGTTGCTTTTTCCGCAATCCGGTGTCCATTCCGCATAATCATTTTCCTGCCATGAAACCCGTACGTCCAGTCCAGACCTGCACACCGCCTCTTGCAAGAGGCGCAGTGAACGGCTGCGGGATGACGGAGGCGCGCTGACCGCGCCGGTTTCCATTTTCGCGGGCCGTTCGCTGCGCACAAAACAAACTGAGGCCGGGCTGTGTCCCGGTCAGTCTTGAATGTGCCCCCAAAGGGCCAACCGGCTTCGCATGTCATCTGTGCGGGAGCCATCGCAATGAAAATAATGAAACACAAAAAGGACGCCGCATGGTCCTCTCTGTGCGCGGAGGTCCGTCCCGGTGACGGTATCCCGCCGCACATCCTCAAGCGGCAAAAACAAAAGCAACATCAGCGTCAACCGGTCGACCGGCACGCCCTGCAATATGCGAAAGCGGCTCACCGCTGCCTCGACGGTGCACTCACCGCCATCACCGGTGATGAGTCGATGAATGAGTGGAACGTGGTCTCCGTGGAGTCCCTCCCCGGAGGCAGCGTGCTGCTCGTCATCGTCTGCGCCCCGGCGCTCATGCAGGACGACATCGCGGTGATGGAGTCGCGCCTTCGCGAGGCCTCCGGCCTGCTGCGCGCGGCCATCGCCGGTGAGACCCACCGCAAGCGGGTGCCTCACCTGAGGTTCCGCGTGGTCCCGGCGGAACGCTGATGCCTGGTAAAAGATCCCCGCGCCGGACTCCGTTTGTCCGGTGCGGGGATTGACCGCATTATTCCAGCACTTTCACAAACAGCATCATGACCTGGCGCGGGCGGTCGGCCTCTCCCTCACCGCGGGCCGGTGCAGCCTTGCTTTCCATGGTGGCAGCGAGCATCGTCTTACCGGCGGAGCAGAGCTGTTTCGCGCTGAAATTGAACTGTTGCGCGCGGGATGCCACCGACAGCAGTTCCCCATCGGAGGGAGCGGGGACGGTCGTGCTCCCGCGCTTCTCCAACCGGGTAATCTCCGCGGCAAGACTTACTTCCCACTGACCGGGAGCGCCTGCCCGGAAGGCCTCGGCCTCCACCTCCACTCCCAGATTCCGGGTCTCAAAGGAGATGGGCGCTTCCCGTCCCTCCTCGGACGCACCCGCCGGAGGCAGTGCCGGCTCCTTTCCTCCGGCACGCGCGGCCTGTTCCGCCGCCAGCCTCGCACGGCCCGCGGCACGCGCGGCATCGAGATCGAACGTCTCGGGCCACGGATACTCCCTGACAGATTCAGTCTTTGCACGCCCGCCGTTCATCACCGGAATCACCGTGGTTTCAAAAAGCGATGCCTTCCCCGCGGCCAGTTCCGCATTGAGCGCCGACCGGATGGCGTTACCACCGGTGAAGGGATTGTGACGGGAGACGAGCGCAGCGGCATTGTCCGTATCCGTTTCAATCCATTCGCACAGAACCAAGCAGCCCGGGTTTCCAGCGTCTGATTTCACGGCCGGACGCGCCGTGTTCACTGTCGCCCGGGCAAACAGCAGCACCCGGTCCGTGCAGGCGGGCTCCGCATCCGTCTTCAAACCATCCGCCGGTTTAGTCCAGGCGCGGAAGACACCGCGGCAATACCATTCGCCGGATTCCACCCACGCTTCATTCGCGACTTCCATCCTGGTGAATACCGGCTCAGTCAGGCTGTCATTTCCCGCCTTCCACGAAACGTCTCCCAGCCATCCCGTCTGTGCCGGGCCGAGATTCAGAAACACCCGCCGGTTGTCGGATGCGATCTTCGCCATCGCCTTCACGGTGCATCCAATATGTTTGGATGCCGTGGCACCGGACTTCAGATGATACGTGCCGTCCGCCGCAGCATCCATGCGCCAGGCGGTTGGCCAGGATTTTTCTTTAACGGCTTCTGTTTTGCTCACCTCTCCATCGAGTGCTGTGAGAGCCGAAGAGTCCATGCGACGGGCGGTCTTTTTTTCCAGCATTTCCTCGACGGCGGCCCGCAGAGCTTTGTGATCACCTGCGCTCTTCAACTTTTCCCGCAGCAGCCGGTTCGCCTCTGCGTGGGGCATCACGATCCACTCAAGGTCCAGCGCCGCCTGGGCGCTTGCTTCCGGTTTTGCAGTCGATTTCTCCGCTGCCTGAGGCGCTCGACCATCAGTTCCCGCCGCCGGCCGGGTTTCCTGCGCATGCAGAAGGAAGGGCGTCAAAAAAAGAATCGCGGGGAACGGTTTTGAAATCATAACAAAGTGCTCATTCCAGCAGTTTCACAAAGAGCAGCGTCACCCGCTTCTTTTCCGGGACTTGAGGGCCGCCATCTTTTCCAGGATCAGGCTGATTTTGGAGCGTGGCGGCCAGCACAGTCGTGTTGGGAGCCACTTGCAGTTTGGCGGAACTCTTCCACGTCCTCACCCCCGGCGACGCTGCGGGCGGGTCCTCCACTCCGCCCGGGGCGGTGTGCGACCACGTCAGTGACAATTCCCAGCGGGACGACGCCGCGATCCATTTGGCCTCCGCCTCCTGCAGACATCCGCAGACCGTGATGCCAAACGAAGAGGCATCCTCTCCGACCGCGCCTTTCGCACCGGGTTCCGGTTTCTTTGGGGCCGGAAAATCACCGTTCGATTCGTTGCTCGCCGCCGTTCCGGTCAAAACGGTGAGCGCCCCCACATCCTCCAGCCGCGCAGTTCCTTTGTCGATTTCCTCCTGCATGGCTTGACGCATCGCGTCGCCTCCGGGGAAACGCGCCGCAAGCGTCGCCGCAGTCCCGGCGTCTGTCTCTATCGCCTCACACAACAAGAGGCACTGACGCGGCATTTGCCAATCCGGCACCGCTGCATGAGGAGACTGCACCGTTGCCCTCGCCATCAGCAATACGCGGTCCGGCGTCTCCACCCGCCGGCCATCTTTGGAAAGAGACCAGGACTGCTGCACTCCCTGGAGCGTCCATTCTCCCGTCTTCATTCCGATGGCGCGCGAACACTTCATCGAGGCCGTTACCGGCAGCTTGACGGACTCTTTGCCAATAGTCCACTCAACCTGCCCCGGCGCCTCCATCCGCTCCACGGCGAGCGTGACCTTCGCCGACTGATTGTCAGGAGACACATCCGCGCGGGCGATCAGTTGGATGCCCGGTGTGCTCAAATCTGTGACCGTGGCGCGGAGAGCCAGTTTACCCGCCGGATCACGATGCGTCTTCCACTCAGTTCCGGTCAACTCCTCGCCGATCGATTCGAAGTAACTGCGCTCTCCGTCCGTCAGTGTGAGCGTGGTGTAATCGACACGCTGCGCAGTCCTGGCCGCAATCATTTCATTCACCGCCGCCCGCAGGAGTTTTGCCTCCCCGGCTCTTTCCAGTTTTCCGCGCAACAAACGGTCCACCTCCCCGAGCGGCATCTTTACCCAGTCAAACTCCAGCGCCGTTTGTGCCTCGGCTTTCTTCACCGCCCCACACGGTATGTCCTTCGATTCGCCAGCCATCCCGCGCAGGCCGGGGACCGCAAACAGGAGGATGGCAAAATACAGCTTCATCCCGCGCCTTAACATCATCCCTCGTGAACCGCAAGTCAGCCTCTGCCCCGGCCCTCCCGCACTGCAAAGTCACGAAGATGTCACTTGTCCTCCTTTGCCGGTGCCTCCTCCACCGGCGGAACATAGTCAATGAGGCCTTTGGGAATACCGTTCTTCAGAATTTCCTCCGCCCGGCGAATCTGCGTGTCGATTCCGGCCGCGAGGTCTCCGGTTTCCCACGGCACTACTTCGTGGGGCTGCACGCCAATGCCTTCGATGCCCTGACCATGATTGAAACGGCCCTTATTGCTGCGGATCGAGAAGTAAGCGGTGAACAGACCACTGGGCACGGGGACGCGGGTCTTCTGCGATGACATCCCGGCCGTGGGGGTATCGCCAATCATGCAGGCCCGCTGGTCTTCGCCAAACTGTCCGGCCACGGTTTCCCCGGCCGAGGCGCAGCCGGCATCGAGGATCACGATCATGGGGCCGGCGAAGGGATGATCTCCTTTGCTTTCATAGAGACCCCAGCGTTTTCCTTTTTTGAGGAATCTGCCAAAGACCGCCGCATGGTCGCATCCGCCGCCGCTGTTGCCCCGCATGTCGAGGATCATGCCCGGCACATCGCCGATCTCTGTCAGCATCCGGTCGAGTTGCTCCGGCAGATCACCCGGCGTATTGCCGAGATGGATGTAGCCGTTGCCGGTGGCCGTTTTGCCGTAGGTATGACGGGCCAGAGTCTTCAGCGCAGGAAGTTGTTTCGCAGGAGAGAACCCTTTCGCCGTTTTGCCACCCTCCCGCTTTAGCTCGATCGTCTTTTCTCCCTCTCCGGTTTTCACGGCGAGTTGAAGAGTGGTTCCCTCCCATCCGCCAACACCATATTTCGCCGCCGAATAAAGTGCGTGATGGCGCGTGGAATAACAAAAACGGTCCAGCCAGTCATCCACCTTTGCCTCCAGCCACTCTCTCGCGGGACGGCCATCGATCTTCGTCACCAAAGCCCCCGCAGTGATGCCGGCAGCCGCGGCCTCGCCGGACACGCCGGAGACTGCCACTCCATCCTTTGTCAAAACGAGTTGCACCGGAGGCGCCACAAACGGGCGCCCGTTGGAATCGTCGGGAAAGCTGACCCGGCATCCCTCCAGCCGCGCATGCCCGTCGCGCAG
>DATAIE010001001.1:0-5167 GCA_036262875.1 Verrucomicrobiales bacterium | reverse complement strand
ATCCACCTGCCGCCGAATACCCGCGGGATCGCTCCCCGCGACGGATCCCAGGAAGTAACCGGTCGATTTATCCCTTTGGGCAGGCGGCGTTTGCTCCCGCAGCCAGGCCAGCCGGGATGCCGTGTCCACACTGCCGCCATTGTTCGCCGGAGCCAGCGCGGCGGCCACCAGGAGCCGGCGGGCTTCCGACTCCGGGAGGCCGGCCCCGGAAATAAACGATCCCGCCGCGGCGAGATCGGACTGCCCCAGCATGTTGATGGCTCCCATCAATGCGTTCGCCCGCGCCCCGGGATCGGAGATGCCCGCCGCCAGTTTCAAAATGGTCGCGTGATCCTCCGCATTGCCGTTCTTCGTGCCAAACCGCAGCAGCGCGGCCGTCCGTCCGGCTTCGTCCAGGGTCTCGAAGAGAGCGAGTCCCTCCTCCTTCCCGTCTCTGTACATCATCCCGGTGAAGAGGCCGCCCGCCATCCATGCCGGGAGATCCGCGTCACTCAGACTTTTCACTTCAAAGGCACCGCTGTTTTTCTGCGCTTCAAACCACGCCAGCGCCGCCCCAGGATCTTTGGAGGCCCAGTCCTTGAGCGCGTTGGGCAGAGGATTCATCCAGAGCTTTACCGCCTCGCGTCCTGACATCCCGGCCACCAGTCTTATCCCGGTGGAGGTTGCCGCCGCGGGGTCTTTGGCCGCGAGAACAGAGAGCAGCCGCTCATAGAGGGCATACCGGTGACCCGGCGGAAGATCGAGCGCCTCCGCAGAGTGCAGCAACGCATCAAGGCCGGCGGCGTCGAGGCTGGACAGTCGAAGCCGGTATTGCATCAGCTTTGGCAGGTCGGCGTTCAGTCCGTCCGCGAGCACTCGCGCCAGATCCAGCACGTCGATGCCGCCGGCCTCCACCGCCTTTGCAGAGTTCCCCGGGGTGGACGCCCCGCGCGCCGCAGCCTCGCCTGACACGTTTTCCCCCGCGGCGAACCGCCGTGCCTGGGCACTGGTTTCGAGAGCGGCGACGCGGATTTCGGCGCGCGAAACGGCCGCCGCCTGAAAGCCCAGCGGCACGAGCGTGACGGCAATAAGAAGAACGGCGGGGACGAGTTGTTTGGTATTCATGGTGTGCAGGGTGTGGAGAGCCAGGGTCTTCCATGTCAGAGAGCCTGCCGCCGCCAGCGGGGCGGTGGTCAGCGATGCGGTCACCGCGGGCGGCGCAGCATGGGAAAGGGTGGATGGCAAACCTCCGGCAAGCACCGCCGCCGGCACCGCGACCCCGCGACGGGCGAGCAGCTTTCGCAGGCGGTTCAGCGCCCGCGAGGCCCGCTGACGCCATGCCGCCGGCTCGCCGCCAAGACGCCGGGCCATCTCTTCACAGGTCCAGCCCTCGAAATACTTGAGCAGCATCACGCGGCGGTCCGCCTCCCGCAAATCCCCGAGGGCATCGTCAAGGTGAGGCGTGATTTTCGCCCACCCTTCCGGCAGGCCCGGCTCGGTGGCGGCAAGGGCGGGATCAGTGAAGCGGTTCATGCGATCGAGATAGCGGCGCTCGCGGCGGCGGAGTTTGTTGGCTTCAAAGCACACCGTCCGGTGCAGCCAGGGCGCGAGAGATGGCGCGGGCCGGAGCGATGCCGCCTTCCTCGCCAGAATGGCCAGCGCATTCTGCGCCGCCTCCTCCGTGAGGTCCGGCCTCCCGGTGAGGCGCAGCGCGGCGTGATAAAGCAGCCCGGCATACCTGCGCGCCAGAACAGCGAAGGCCTCCTGCGACCCTTCACGCGTAAAGGCCCGGAGGAGTTCAGTGTCGTCGGATTCCATCATCACACCTTACATTCCCCCGCGCCGCCTCCAAGTGTGACACCGCCACTCAAACAAAATCCTCAATTCGGACAGATTTCCCTCATTCGCTGAATGACGTCCCGCACCGTCTCATCCAGCGTGGAGGTGCCCGCCGTGACACCGGCATTCCGGCAGCCGCGGAACCACGCAGGCTGGAGATCGGCGGGGGTCTCGATCTGATGCACGGTCACGCCGCGGGCGCGGGCGGATTCCGTGAGCTGGCGCGTGTTGTTGCTGTGGCGTCCGCCGATGACGACGACGACGTCGCACTGGGAGCAGAGTTGATCGAGAGCGTTCTGACGATCCTTCGTGGGCTGGCAGACGGTATCGCGAAAACGAATCTCCGTGCCGGGGAACCGCACGCGCAATGCCGCAACGATCTGTCTCACTCTGACAATCGGTTGAGTGGTTTGGGATACAATGCCATACTTTGCAGCTGGAGGCAGCAGGGAAAAATCCGCCTCGCTCTCCAGCACGACGGTGCCGGGAAAATCCCCTGTGAGCCCGCGCACCTCCACATGCCCGCGCTGGCCGATGACCACCGGCTGACAGCCCTCCGCCACCAGTTGGGCGAGAGCAGTGTGCGCCTTGTGCACGAGCGGGCAGGTGGTGTCCGTGACACGATAGCCCGCGCCTTTCCATGCGGCCCGGTCGCGGTCGGCGGCTCCGTGGGCGGTGATCATGACCGTGGCGGTGGCCGCACCGCCCACCTCCTCCAGCCGGCCCTCGCGGACGCCGAGCGTGGTGAGATGCTCCTGCACGACGGGATTGTGCACGAGGGCACCGAGGATGGTGACAGGCCCGGAGGCGGCGGCGTCATGTGCACGGCGCAGGGCTTCGCGAACGCCGAAGCACATGCCGTAATGGGTGGCGGTGTGGATATTCATAAGGCAGTGGTTTTTGCTTTGTGATACAAAGTTATTGGTCAAAAAAACTCAGGGCCGCGCCGAGCGGACGATGGACTCCAGCAGGCCGATGTAGGTCTCGAAGGCGGTGCGTCCCGCTTTTGTCAGGGCGTAGCTCGTCTGCGGGCGCGTTTTCATTTCACGGGTCTCCGCAACGTAGCCCGCTTTGATGAGCGTGCGGAGGTGGGTAATGAGATTGCCGTCGCTCATCTTGAGTTCTGACTTCATGTCCTGAAAGGCCCAGCCCGCCCGCGCCGCGAGGAGCGTCATGATGGCGAGCCTGCCTTTTTCGTGAATGGTTTTGTCGAGCCGGGAAAAATCAATCATGCCGCAAGCGCCGCAGGGTGTTTGCTGCGGCGGTGCTGAATGAACACTGCTGCGGCATAAATCAAATGCAGGGCACCGAAAGAAAACGCCATGTGCACCACCGCCGCATCGTATTCGTACACCTTCCGGCTGTAGTCGCGCACCATGGGCAAAAACGTCAGGATGCCCATGAAGAAAAAGCCCGCGCCGAGCGCCTGCATGGACGCCGGGGCAAACGATCCGGTGGCCAGCAGCGCCAGCCCGTAAAAGAGAATCCAGTTGTCCGCCACATTCGCATAACAGGTGTAGTGCGCATTCTCGTCTCCGGCCACCTGGAGCAGGCTCATGATGAAACCCGCGAGGAGCGGCGGCAGCAGCGCCCGCAGCGCATGCTTCATGCCCGGGGAAACGAAGGCATCCCCCCGCCGCCGGGCACTCACGTAGAGCAGCGCCAGATTCACCAGGCTCGCCACCAGCAGCACGCCCAGCCACAAACACATAAACACGACCGGTGAAGGCGCCACCGCCGGGTCCCGCCGCGACCACAGCCACCAGCACAGCACCAGGCTCACCACCCCTGCAAACGCCGCCGCGGGCGCAGAGATCGCCCGGTAAATGGTGGACCGCTCCATGAGCGAACGAATGGCTCTTAACTGACTGGCGGCTTCCTCGGCGGGGTCGGACATGGGAACGGGCAAATGGCTTTGTATCGCAAAGCTACGCCATGACTCTTGCTTGGCAAGTTTTCATTTTGTTCGCCCGCCGTCTGGCCCGCGACGCGGTCTTTTTTGGACTGCGGCCTGGCAGTGCGCATTTATTGGTCCCCACCACACCCTTGCCCTGCGCCCATTGCGCGTTAGCCTCCCCGGTCCGTCTTTCCCCGTCTGCGATGAAAGTCACTCCCCCTTTTCGCACCCGGCGTCTGCTTGCCGCTTTCGTCCCGCTGGTGCTGTGGCTGCTTTCCGCGATCCCCTCCTGGTCCCAGTCGGAAAAGAAACTGCCGTGGAAGAACGCGGACGGTAAGGTCATCACCGCCTCTTTTATCAAGCTCGAAGATAACAAAGTCCACCTGCGCAAGCCGGACGGGGCGCTGGCCATCGTGCCCCTCACGTCCCTTTCCTGGGAAAGCGGCAAGCAGGCCATCGCGCTCAAATGGCAACTGCTCGGAATGGCGGACCTGCGGCTCACCGTGCCGGACCGCGCGGGCGTGAGCGAGAGCTTTGTGAAACTCACCCGCGTGCCGGAATCCGAAGCCGCGCCGAAGGGCTGGTTTCGCTACCGCTGCGCGAACTTCGAGTTCGACAGCCAGACGGAACTGGACGCCAAATTTGTGGCGCAGTCGGGCCGCGTGTTTGAGTCCACCCGCGAACTCCTCAAGCGCCTGCCGTGGCGCATCGAGGCCATCCCGGAACGCGGCCCGCGCTTTCGCGCCCTCATCTACAAGGACCTCAAAGCCTACCAGGACGGCGGCGGCCCGCCCGGCACCGCCGGCGTCTTCAAGCCCTCCACCGGCGAGTTTTCCCTGCCGCTCACGGGCGCGAACAACAGCACGGACACCATGCAGCACGAGCTCACCCACCAGATGATGCAGCGTCTGCTGCCCGTCATCCCCTGGTGGATAGCCGAAGGCACGGCGGAATACGTCACCATCATGAAATACCGCGACGGTTTTTATGATACGAAAATGGTGTCCAAAAAACTCGTCGTCCCCGAGCTCCAGCGCCGCGGCCCCTATTGCACGGATGAAGCTTTTCTCCGCGCTCTCGAATACCGCTCCCAAACCTATGCCGAGGTCATCCTCGGCTCCATGCTCGACGGCACCAGCCGCTATCAGAGCCGCTACCGCACCGCCCTCCAGGAGGATCTGGACAACCTCAAAGCGGAGCTCGCGAAGATCGAGGAACGCAAAGCCACTTTTCAAAAGATGTTCGCCCTGGAGGACGGGAAGTCGCTCATCCTTCCTCCGCCGGAAAAGCCTGCGCCGCCCTCACGGAAACCCGCCGTCACCGAAGTCCGCCGCAAAGAATCCGTGGCGGCTCCCTCCTTGCCACCCGGCGGCGGCATCAGTCAAAACCACCTCTACGCCGGGTCCACCCTCATGGTGTATTACCTCACCAGCCTTGCCCCGGACCAGGGTG
>DATAIE010001000.1:0-6029 GCA_036262875.1 Verrucomicrobiales bacterium | reverse complement strand
CGGCACTCTAATAAAAAGGAAGTCCGCGTGATACTTCCCCTCCGAATACTTCTGGCAGCATTTGTAGCAGGCCGTGTAAGGATCGAAGGGGCGCACGCGCTGCACCGTGAATCCGCAGGCCCGGCAGCGATAGGCATACTTCCGCGCAATCCGCCGGCGGGGCAGCGGCAGATCATGAAAGGCCGGCTCGCCGGGAATGCCGAGATCCGCACAGGCCTGCCGCCACTCTTCACCGTGCGTCTGGATCGTGCGGCGGCCAACCCGCCAGTGCGCGATAAGGTGCGCTGTTTCATGTTTCAGCGTGCGCCGGATTTGCCCGGTGCCAAACGTGCGCAGCATGGGATTGAGCTCGATCGTCGCCGTGCGGGTGCAGGCGGTGCCGGCGGTGGTCTTCAACCTCGCATTCCAAACGACGATGACTCTCCCGGCCAGGGATTCCGCGCCCAGCAGCCGGCACCATTCCCGTGCGATGTCCGTGAGCCCCCCGTCTTTCCCTGAGGGAGGCAGCGTGCCCTGCGGCGGACGAACTGAAAAAACCGGATTGTTGCTCGATGCGGGCGCCAGCTTTTGGCGCGGATTTTTACGTTTGGGTGAGGCCATACCTTGAGAGGAAAGGAAAATCAGGCAGCGGGTACGGAACGGCGGCGGGGCTTCACCTCGTTCTTCTGTTCACCGAGAGCAACGACGGAATCCGACGGAACGCTCTCTGTAAGGAATACGTTAGCGCCGATGGTGCTGCCGCGGCCGATGGTGATGTCACCCACGATGGAGGCGTTCGCATACAGGGTGACATAGTCTTCGATGCAGGGATGGCGGCGGCGTCCCTTGAGCATCTGGCCGGCGGCCAGCGAGCGGGCCACCAGGCCCACTCCCTGATAAAGCTTCACGTGATGGCCGAGACGCGCCGTCTCGCCGATGACCACGCCGGTGCCGTGGTCGATAAAGAAATACTCGCCGATCTGCGCGCCCGGATGGATATCGATCCCCGTGCGGGAGTGAGCCCACTCGGTCATCATCCGTGGAATGAGAGGAACACCGGCCCCGTAAAGAACGTGAGCCAGACGCTGAATGGCAATGGCCTCCAGTCCGGGATATGCGAGGATCACCTCATCGTAACTCTCCGCCGCGGGGTCTCCGTCGAATGCCGCCTGCACATCCGTTTTCAACAACTGGCGCACGTCCGGAATGCTGCGGAGGAAGTGGCAGGCGCTGCGGTGCGCCTCGGCGGGCACGTCCGCGGGGCCGTTTTTCTTTGAGGCAAGACTCGGACGGATTTCCGCCTCCAGACGCTCCATCACATCTGCGATGCGCTCCTTCGTCAGTCCTTCCACCTTTTCACGGTGAACGGCCCTCGCTTCAAAAAACCCGGGGAAGAGGATCTGCAGCAGATCATTGCACAGCGAGGAGATGGCGCACTTGGCCGGAAGATTGGCTCCGTCCAAATGATTGATACCGCCGATTTCCTGATAGGAAGCGAGAAGAGCCTGAGTGATGCTGGTGGTTTCGCACGCCATGGGTGGAATGGCGGCGAGTATACCAGGCCGCCCCTGGAAGAAAACAGAATTTGCGGAGATTCGTCCATTTTCATCAGCAAATTCCGGGCCTGCCGCCGGCGCTCATCCGGATTTGGCGCTCTCCCCGGCGGGAGGCGGGTTCCAGCCGTTCAGAACGGCATCCGAACGCGGGTTCCAGAACCCGTTTTCCTCCTCCGGGCCGAACCATCCGACTTTGTCCTTCGCGTTGTTGCCCCCGTAGAAGTTCGTTTCTTTGAAGGCGGCGGGCTCTTCGAGGCTGATTCTGCCGTCGCACCACGCGATGATGGCCTTCCCTCCGGCCCGGAAGTGCACGCTGGGCTGCAAATCGTAGGACCGGCCTCCGCTTTCGGAGGGGGCAAACCATGGCTCGGCGAACGGATACTCCTGCACCCCCTGATCTTTCGAAAACGCCGTGGTGGCAAACATGATCGTCCGCCCCGGCACCTCCACGTCCAGAACAGCGACCGGCGAATACGTGTCTCCCGGGCGACCGCCAATGTAGGCGGCATTGTATCCGTAGCCGCCCGCCCCGTCTTCGAAACTCTTCTCCCCCCCCAGCGCCTTGAGCAGCAGAGGGCAGGTTTCCAGCTTCTTGTCCTTGCCAAGGTACGGGGTGAGGAACCCTCCCTCCGGTTTGAATTCCTCCTCGATATTGGCTCGGCTGCCATGCCAGCGCTTCAGGTTCAGCGGCTCCTGCGCGGGACAAAAATAGCCTCCGTTGTCCGCAGCATAGTTCAGATTCGCGAGGACGAGCTGACGCAGATTCTGCGTGGAAAGGGACGTGCCCGCTTTGATGCAGCCCCACTTGTAGAGACTCACCGAAGCCACCGAAAGCAGGGCGACGATGGTGATCGCGACCATCAATTCAACAAGCGTAAGGCCTGACGAAAGAGCGCGCGGGCGGGAGTACGTTTTCATCCGTCCCTGGAGACTTTGAGCCGGTAAAGCCGCCTGGCCTCCGTGCGCGGCACGGTGACCGTCACGGTCGCCTGGGGAGAGCCGGACTCGCCCACCGTCGCGCCGTTTGCCGCCGTGGTGGCTTGCCCGGAAATGCTGGAGGCGAGCGGCGCCCAGGTCTGGCCGTCCGGCGATTCCTGAAGAGTCAGGGAACAGTCTGCCCGTCCGGTGTCGCGGAAAAAACGGAGCGTCACGTTCGCGCCTTCGGAGCTAACGGCTAACGCCGGGACCGTGTCCGGATTCGCTGGAGGAAAGCCGGTCGCGTATTCCACAAGGTTCGTCTTTCCATCGCCGTCCGGATCGGCATCCGGGCCGGTGATCGCCGGATCGTTCTGCGTCGTGGAATCGAAGGAAGCGGCAATCCAGTCCTGCCACGGATCCTGAGCTTCATGGATAACGCCGACGGCATCGAGATCGAAACCGCTGGTCTGGAAGTCGGTGGGAAACGGGTCATTGATCCAGCGGCCTTCGGAATCACGGCTGCCAAAACCGGTCGTCACATCCCCCACCACATCCACAAGGCGGACCTGCGTGATGCGGTTTATGTTGAGCAGAGGATTGCCGGCCAGTTCTGCGAGATCGAATGGAGTGCCGTAGCCCGCGGGATATTTGCCGGCGAGATTGTGCAGGTCCCGGGGATCGAGTGTGGCAAACGGGCCAGTCTGCGTCGTTGTGGGTGTGAGGGAAACAGCGGGAAAGCGCACAAAATCCACGCCGTTCGAGCTCACTTCCACAAAAGCGAGTTCGGCAAAGATGGCATACCCGGTGGTCGTGAATCCGTTTTCGAAGACCGCAAAGTCCGGCCCTTCCCCGTCCGCAATGGGATGAGTGAAACTCAGCGTGACACGTCCTCCATCTCCGAGGCTCAACACAGGCCCCTCAGCCACCGGCATCTCATACTGCGAGCCGGCGGCATCCGGTGATCCAAGAGCACTGGCAGCGGAGCCATAGTTGGCAGGGAGGGAGTTCGTTCCCGCCCGGCGCGGGCCGGGCTGAAACGAAACCACCCCATGCGCCCAGCCTTTAAACAGAGCGCTCGCCCCGGGAATGGCGTCCGTGCCCGGCTGCGACGGCCCGGGTGGATAAGGCCCCTGCGCCAGCACGGACGAGTTGAGCCCGAGAAGGCTCAATGCGGCGAGACGCTTCATGCGGCAGAGGCGTTAGAGGACCGGCGGCGCCGCAACACAAACGCTCCGGCGAATACCAGCAGGGAGGCGGCAGCCGGCTCCGGCACCGCCGCGACGGCATCGCCCGGCTGCGTGCCAAACGCGCCGTAGGTCCAGCCGTCCCACGAACCGTTCACCAGCGGGCGCGCCGCCGCCCCGGTGCTGCTTTCCACCCAGTGGCCGGGACCATAGGGATTGCCGAGCGGGACCACCTGTGTGGCGGGCGGCACGATGTGCGAGTTCAGATTGAAATCGTTAGGATCGTAGTAGACGTCGTTGTTCACCCAGTAGCCCCAATAGACGTCATCGAAGTAATTCGCGGGCGTGCCGTTGTCCGAGTAACTGCGGGTGCGGTTGCCGAAGGAGAAGCTGTTGGGGAAAAAGGCGCTGTCGACGGTCAGCCGGGAATCCGCCCCCAGGACGGCCGCCAGCATGTCCTGGCCGGTGCGCGTTTCGGCGGCATTCCAGCGAAAGCCCCATGTAACGCCCGGCGAGCCATCGTGGAAATCGATAACGATGGCGGCTTCATTCACGCCGGGACCAGGAGCGGCCCCCGCCCAGAGGCGAATGTCGGCGAAGGAAACGGCGGAGCGGGCGAAGGTCGCGCTGAGCAGCAATGCCAGCGCCACCCGCAGGTGACCGGAAGCGGTCAGCGGAGTCAGGTTCATGGAGGGTCTCTTTCTTATTAGTGTCGATAAGGCCGTCCGGTCCCGCACACGCAGGCGGACGTTGTTGAGCAGCTCCGGAGAAGTATTCTGACTCCCGGCTTCAAACCTTCCCTCCGCCTTCACCCGTCGGCCCTTGCAGGTGTCAGGATTGGGTTGCGGAGCCGGTCCTCGCGGACAGGCCCCTGGAGAGTCGTAGCCGGTTACAGCAGCGCATACTGTCGCGGATTTTCACCGCATTCCATGCACCGGAACAGGCGGGGACCGTGCACGGGATTTTCAGGATGGCAAGCCGGTGTTGAGACAGGGAAATAACAGATGAGGCAAAGTCCTGTGAGGCCTTGCACGGTGTGACGGGCATGGTTACGGAACCGGCCATGCATTCCCTGATTCACTGGTGGTCCCGGAACCGGATCGCAGCGAACTTCCTCATGTGGGCGCTCATCGCGTTTGGGATTGTCGCGTGGTTCCGTCAGCGGAAGGAAATTTTTCCGGAGGTTTCCACGAACTTCATTTCCATCACGGTGCTCTACCCGAATGCTGCGCCGGAGGAAGTGGAAACGGGCGTGTGCCGTCCCATCGAGGAGGCGATCGCAGCGGTGGACGGCATCAAGCGGATGACGAGCCGCGCTGGGGAAAATGTGGGGATCGTTTATGCGGAGGTGCGCACGGGTTTTGACGTGCAGGCGGTGCTGGGACGGATCAAGTCGCGGGTGGATGCCATCCGGAACTTTGCGGAGTTTGCAGAAAAGCCGGTGATCGAGGAAATTCCCCTCCGGCTGCAGGCGCTGAGTGTGGCCATCAGCGCGGACGCGGACGAGAAGAACCTGCGGGCCATCGGTGAGCAGGTGCGGGATGCCCTCCAGGCGTTGCCGGGCGTTACGCAGGTGGACCTGGCCGGGGTGAAAAATCACGAGATTTCCATTGAGGTCAGCGAAGACACGCTGCGGCAGCACGGCCTGACGTTCGATCAGGTGGCCAACGCCGTGCGGGCCTCCTCGCTGGATCTGCCCGGCGGCTCGCTCAAGACGAGCGCGGGTGAAATCCTGATACGAACCCAGGCGCGGAAGTACACGGCCCCGGAGTTTGAAGAGATCGTGGTAATGACCCGTCCGGACGGCACACGCCTCCTGTTGAAAGAGATCGCGAAGGTGGTGGACGGGTTCGAGGACATCGACCTCTTCACGCGCTTTGACGGCAAAGACGCGGTAGTGGTGAATGTTTTCCGCACGGGCGACGAAGACACGCTGGAGGTGGCCGCGGCGGTGAAGGAGTGGCTCAAGGACGCGCCGCAGCACCTGCCGCACGGAGTGAAGCTGGAGGTATGGAACGACCTCAGCCTTCTGTTGAAAGGCCGCCTCGATCTCATGATCCAGGATGCCTGGCAGGGCTTCATTCTGGTGTACATCATGCTGTCGTTGTTCCTGCGTCCGGCACTGGCTTTCCATGTGGCGATGGGCATTCCCATCGCTTTTGCCGGCGGCCTCATCTTCCTGCCGATGGTGGATGTGACGGTGAACATGATTTCCCTTTTCGCCTTCATCGTGGTGCTGGGGATCGTGACCGATGACGCCATCGTGGTGGGGGAGAATATTCACGCGCGGATGGAAAAGGGCGAGCCGGCAAAACTGGCGTCTCCGCGCGGGACGTACGAAGTCATGGTGGTGGCGATCTTCGGCGTCTTCACGGTCATCGTCGCCTTCATG
>DATAIE010000999.1:0-7394 GCA_036262875.1 Verrucomicrobiales bacterium | reverse complement strand
AGGAGCGGCGACATTCCTGTCGCCGCTCCCTGTTTCAATGCGTTACCTTCCGCTGGAAATCGACAGCCGGTATCCCGAACCCCGCACGGTCTCGATAAACCGCGGGTGTTCCGGGTCCGGCTCCAGTTTTGAACGGAGTGCAGCGATGAAATTGTCCACGGTGCGCGTCGTCGGCCACGCGTTGTATTCCCAGACTTCATCCAGGAAGGTTTCCCGGCTGATGGTCTCACCGGGGCGGGAAGCCATGAGACGGAGGATGGCATATTCCTTTTGAGAAAGCTCCACCTCTCTTCCCTCACGCACCGCGGAACGTCTGACAAAATCAATCACGGCGTTCCCCAGCGCGAGCGTCTCAGGCGCGCTGTCCTCCCGCTCGGATCTCCGAAGGAGCGCCCGGACCCTCGCCAGCAGTTCCCGCATCGCGAAGGGCTTCACCAGATAATCATCCGCGCCCGCATCCAGCCCCTGCACGCGGTCATCGATGAGCCCTTTCGCTGTCAGCATGAGCACGGGCGTCTTCCTGCCGCGCTGGCGCAGTTCGCGGCACAGTTCGAAGCCGTCGAGCTTCGGCATCATGACATCCAGAAGGATCAGGTCGTGTTCCTCGCTCAATGCCCGCTCCAGTCCGGCGGCACCGTCCGCCGCTGCGCGCACCTTGTAGCCCTCCGCCTGCAGCGTCTCACAAAGCGCCGTGCGCATGGGCAGTTCGTCTTCAATGATGAGCAGGCGCATGGAAAGATCAGAGATCAGAAGTTGGCTGCCGCACCGGAAATTCCATCGTGAAGACACTTCCTTTTCCCGGCTCCGATTCCACTCTGATCCGTCCTCCGTGTCCCTCCACCACGTGCTTCACAATCGCCAGACCGATCCCCGTCCCGGTGGTCTCGCGGCGCAGTTCATTGCCCGGACGGTAGAACCGCTCGAAGATGCGCGTGTGTTCCTCTTTCGGAATACCCGCGCCCTGGTCCGTCACGGCAAGGGACCATGCATCCCGTGACGGACCTTCCGACAGCGTGATCTTCACGGCGGTGTCCGGCGGGGAGAATTTGAGAGCATTCTCAATGAGATTGATAAGCGCCTGCTGAAGCGCGGCTGCGTCGACCCGCGGTACCATCGTCAGGGGAGCAGTGTCCGCGGAAATCCGCTGTCCCCGCTCTTCCGCCTGAGGGGCCATCAGCTTCACGGCGTCCTGCACGAGGGCGCCCACATCCGTCTCTGCAAAGGTGTAACGCTTCCGGCCCTGCTCGATGCGCGCGTAATCCAAAACATTCTCGATAAGCCCTGACAGCCTCGCCCCCTCCGATGCCATGAGCCGGTGAAACTCATCCGCCGCCGCCCCTGTCACCTTACGGCTGGCCAGGGCCTCCGCCATCAGCCGCATGGAGCCCACCGGCGCGCGCAGCTCGTGGCTCACACTGCTGACAAACTGGCTCTTCATTTCCCCCAGTTTCCGCTCTCTCAAGAGACTTCGGCGAGCTGTCCACAGGCCGAGCAGGGCAATGACAAGGGCCGTGCCAATCACCCCCGAGCACCACCACACCAGCGAGGTGTAGCTATTGTAAAGAATTGTCTCATTAAGGAGATAAACGAAAACAGTGAAACCCGGTCTGGATTCGATCGCCAAAGGCACGTGGCCTGCGCGCGGAAGCGCGCCGGTCTCTTTGATCTCGATCTTTGCCCAGCGGGACGTGCCGTGAAACATTCTTTCCTCCGCCACGCCCGCGGCCACTTCCGGACTTCGAACATTTCGCCCTATCCGGATCTTTCCATCTGCAAGTCTTTGAACGCACACAAGGCCGCTGCCCCCCAACTGTGGAAGCAGCGATACTACCTGACGCCCAGCCGGCTCCCCGGCTTTCTCAGTCGCAGGCGCGGCCGGCAAAAGCCCGGCTCTGACTATGCGGCGGAGTTCGCGCTGGTTTTCCTGCGCCTCCTCCCATTCCTTTACAACCTCCGGCCGGGACGCTCGCAATGCCTGAACGATACTCTCACTGATTGCGGACGGTTCCTTTTTTACGGCCAGGCTGGCGACCCAATAACCATCATCAGGACTGCGGCCACTTTTAAAGAGAGCCCATCCCGCCAGCACTCGAACGGGAAGACCGCTGGCGGAAAACCCTTGCGACTCTTTCGCATCGCGCAGGAGAGTTAGAGCCGGATAATCCTTTTCGCGCAGCGCCCGGTCGAGTTCGAGCGATTGCGATGACGGAGTCGCCGGGGCGGGCACATCATCGTAGAGCACCACCTCGTCTCCAATAGCGTTACCGGCCATTTCCTCCCAAATCAGCGCGGCACCGGAAGCCGCGCTTTGAGCAAAGGAAGCCGCATTCGCCATGACGACGCGCCGCTGGCCCGCCAAAAACCATCCTGCCAGCGCCGCCAGGACGACCAAAGGCAGGAGGATGAGCGTGGCCAGAGGCCAGAACCGAAGCCCTGACGTCATTGTTGCGTGGGAAGGACCACTCTGCGCCTTGGCTGAGGCTGCTGCTGCGAATTTTGACCGGGAATGTATGGCTGCGCCTGTGAGTTTACCCCGGGCGCGGAGATTTTGGGAGGCCACTTAATGTGCAAGATGTCTCCCGAGCTTAGGAAGCAAACTTCCGGCGAATCCTCCGATTGATTGGAAACAGCACTCTTTTTCCCATCCCGGATGTGCTCCGAAACCTGCATTCCCGGAGCGATGGATTCGACAAGCTCCGATGCCCGGAGGGAACGCACCCGGCCACCGGCCAGCGCAACATCGGGAATGGCCAGGAGTCCCGCTGGTGTATCCACCCAGCGCGGAGGAATCCATGAAGCAGTCACCTCACGGAAGCGTCCATTTTCTTCGACGAGAGTCACTTTGGCTTCGAGGGCTTTTTGAAACAGGCGCACAGCAGCCGCATCGAGTCCCGGCCACGGGCCAGGAGGGTGGTCGCCCTGAACCGGCAGTTCAACGATGTCTCCCGGCTTCAGCGGCATGAGGACGGCCTTCAGATCCTCACGCGTCGTTTCCGGTTTGAGTGCCGCCATGGCTTCCGCCACGTTCACGGAAATGGTCTCCTCTCCTGAACCGGACAGCCGGCGCACTTTGACGTGAGCCCAGTCCGGCCATGTGATCACCGCGCGACCCGCTACCGGCGCGTTGGCCCGCCAGAGCTTTGCGGCCAGTTCCTGCGGCGTCATCGTCTGAATCTTCGCGGCCACGTCCGCAAGGCTCTTCGCGTCACTAAATGCCAGTTCGACCGGTCGAAAAGAGGGACCATAGACCTCAGCGAAGAACTGCATGAGCGTGGGTTCCAGATCCCCCCCCGGAAGTTGCCACGCCATCATTTTCCCGGGAACAGTCAGGACGATTTTATTCCGCCGCAGATCGGTGCTCTTAACAGGATCGCCCCGTTTCACCGTGATCACATCGCCATCCTCCGGCAGCGCGGAGGTACCACTGGCGAGCGGCCAGGACCACGCCCCTCCGCCTTTGGCTTCGCTGTGCCGCACTTCGACCGTCGCATCCGCAAAGTCCGGATGACCGGCACCCAGCAGGTTCAACAGCGTCGAAGTGGAAACCAGAGGTGCCTCGGCCTGAGAGGGGTCGTAGGCCCGGACCCGGCCCCGGAGCGTGAATTCCTGTTTCATTTCCCCCATTTGTACGGTGACCCTGCGCTCCATTCGCGTGCGGAGGGGCAGCAGCGGGTCTTCCGGGACTTTGCCGGTTTCGCTGCTGAGTTCGATGACGTCTCCCCATTGCATCGCGGGGAGGGGTCCGTCTCCCGCAGTATCCACAGCGAGCGGCTCCATTTTCCCATCCGCCTTCTTTCGCCAAATCGTGAGTCCGGAAAACTGAAGGCCGGTCTTATACTGGCCGGGGTTCCCCGCGGACACCCTTTGGGATTCATCGAATCCCACCAGCGCATCGGCGAGCGGAGGCGGCGCTTCGCCTTCACGTTCCGGAGCGGCCAGACGTTCCGTGCGCGAACCCGGGCCGACCAGGTGAATGGCGCGGGAAGCCGCCAGTTTTGGATAGATAAGGTCCCGCGTGAAGGCGCGCAGCCGCGCTGGAGTTGCGGCGAGATAAACAGAGGTTTTGTCGGGCAATGTTCGCTCGGGATCAGCTCCTGCTTTGAGCAGCAGATCCACGATGGCACCGCTTTTTGTCAGCGCGTCCCGTCTCGCTTTGTCACCTTTTTCTCCCACCGGCGCCGTTGAAACGGTGAGGTCTTTTTCAGCGCGCAGCGCTGTGAGGAGCGGGGTGCTTCCAGCCTTGTCGGGAGTATCCGCGGGAAACCCCGCCGCCAGCATGGCGGTGACCGCGGGAAGATTTGCATACCCCACTGCGAGATGGAAGGGGGTGGCTCCGTCCTCGTCAGCGATGTCCCCTTTGGCACCGGCCTTCAACATCGCTTCCGTCAGGGTGCCTGGGGCGTAGCGGATGGCAAGGCTGAAGGCGGTGCCTCCGATGTAGGACGGAGATGAATTTGGCTGGCGGCGCACGATCCCCGAGGCATTGGGATCCGCTCCCGCCGCCAGGAGCAGCCGGGCGCTCTCCTCTTTGCCAAGGTAGCAGGCGACATGCAGAGGAGAAAGTCCCTGTGCATCCTTCATATCCGGTTTCGCTCCCCGTGAAAGCAACTCCTTCACGCACGCCGCGGAATGCGCCGCGTAGTGAAGCGGCGTCCAGCCGTTGCCGCGGATTCCGTGTCGCAGACTGTCCATTGTCTGCCCGTCATCGAGAGAATTTCCGAGATCGTCCGGGACGTCAGGACGGGCCCCGGCTTCCAGCAGTCTTTTTACGAGAACCGCATCCTCTCTCCAGCAGGCAGCATGAAGGGGCGTAAAGTTATTATCCACTTTGACATTCACGTCCGCTTTTGCCTGCAACAGCCTGTCGACCCACGCACGGTTCCCGCCGGCAATGGCGGCGACGAGGGGCGGGATGGTCATCCAGCCATGCCTGTTTGCAAGATCGAGATAGACGGTGGAGGCCCGGTTTACGTCCACCCCCTTGCTCAGAAGAAGATCGGCAATTCCTGTCTGGTTATCGCTAATGGCTTTGGTGAGCGCCCCCAAAGCGCTTTCCGGCCTGGCACCCCGCGAAAACAGCAGCACACACATCGCCAGATTTCCCTTTTCGACCGCGTGATAGAGGGGAGTGGCCCGGGTGCTCTCGTTCGGATTTGCCCCATGATCCAGCAGCCATGTGGCGACGCGAATCCAGCCTTTCCTGGCGGCGTTGGCCAGGACGCCCAGGGTGTCCCCCGGGGATCCGGCCTCCGGCCACGGCACCATATCAAGCAGGTGAGAGGGGCTGTTTTCCGCCACGACCATGAGGCGGCCCAGTTCTTTTTCCTCTTCAGGGTCCATCCGCTCTCCGGGGGAAGGCGGAGTGGCGGCAGGGGCCTTCGCTCCCAGCGCCGCAAGATTTTCGCGGCTGAGGCGGGTTTCGGGGTCCTGGTCGGGAAACTCAGTCAGGAGGCGCTGATAGAGCTTCACGGCGTCATCTTTCCGGTCCTGTTTACGGCGGACTTCCGCGAGCCGGAACAGGGCGGAGGCGGCATAGCGCCGCTGCTCGCTCCAGGTTGAGAGGAGTTTCTCATAGCCGCCGGCGGCCTTCTCGAGGTCACGGGAGGCCTCCTCTTCAAAGAGTGCCTGCTGCAGCAGCGTGCGGAGATCCGGCGGTGGTGCCGCGGGATCGGCAGCACGGGCATGGAAAGTAACCAGGCAGGCCGCAAGGGCAGCGGCACGGAGGGGACGGGTGAGGACAGACGGGTTCATGGTGACACAGGATAAGACAACGGCAGGCACCGAAGTGTCATGCTTTTGTCATTCCTGTCACCGTTTTTGCGGCGGCCCGGCTTTAGGCAAGAATAGGCTTCACCAGATTCCCGTGGACATCGGTAAGGCGAAAGTAACGGCCCTGGAATTTGTAGATCAGTTTTTCGTGATCGACACCCAGCAGGTGGAGCATGGTGGCGTGAAGGTCGTGGACATGCACGGCACCGTCGAGAATGTTATACCCGTAGTCATCGGTAATGCCGTGGGTGTAGCCGGACTTCACACCACCGCCGGCCAGCCAGACGCTGAAGCAGCGGGGATGGTGATCGCGGCCGTAGTTGTTCTTCGACATCTTGCCCTGGCAATAGGCGGTGCGGCCAAATTCGCCGCCCCAGACCACGAGGGTATCCTCCAGCAGCCCCCGGCGTTTGAGGTCCATGACCAGTGCGGCGGAGGCCTGATCCGTTTGCTGGCACTGGCGGGAAATGCCGCCCACCACATCGCCGTGCTGGTCCCAGCCCTGATGGAAGAGTTGCACGAACCGTACATCCCGCTCGATGAGCCGTCGCGCGAGCAGGCAATTCGCGGCGTAGGAGCCGGGAGTTTTACTGTCGGGGCCGTAGAGCGCGAAGGTCTCCTCGGATTCGCCGGATAACTCCGTGGCCTCCGGCACGCTGGTCTGCATGCGAAACGCCATCTCCGCCTGGGCCACACGCGCATCGATCTCCGGATCGAGCTGCTGTTCCGCCTGGTAGCCATTCAATTTCCCCAGGGCATCAAGCATATCGCGGCGCACCTGCGGAGAGACGCCCTCCGGATTTGTGAGGTAAAGCACCGGCTCCTTACCGGCTCGGAACTGCACTCCCTGATGTTCGCTCGGCAAAAAGCCCGCGCCCCACAGGCGGGAATATAGCGGCTGGTCCCGCGAGGCGTTTTTTGACACGAGCACGATGAAGGCAGGCAGATTGTCATTGAGGCTGCCCAGTCCGTAGGAGGCCCATGCCCCCATCGACGGGCGGCCCGGCACTTGATTTCCCGAGCAGAAAAACGTGATGGCCGGGTCGTGATTGATCGCCTCGGTGTGCATGGTGCGGATGAGACAGAGGTCGTCCGCGATCTTCGCCGTGTGGGGAAGAATGTCCGATATCTCCATGCCGCTGCGTCCGTGTTTTGAGAACTTCGCGAAGGAGCCGGCCATCGGCAGCAGGCTCTGATTGCCGCTCATGGTGGAAAGCCGCTGATTGCCTATCACTTCTTTTGGCAGGGCCTTTCCGTGACCTTTGCGCAGTAACGGTTTGTCGTCGAAGGTCTCCAAATGCGACGGACCGCCGGCCTGAAACAGATAAATCACCCGCTTCGCCTTCGGAGCAATGCCGGGGAATCCAGGCAACCCCCGGGTGGCCGCCTGAGCGGGAGAACCGAGAATCTTCGCCATGGCCATGGCACCGAGGCCAAGGCCCGCCCTGCTCAGGAAATGCCGTCGCGTCGAACGCATCAAATGATCGTAAACGGGAATACTGGATTTCATGCAAACTCAGCGGTTGGTGATGGCGGCATCGGAGGTGAGCAGCGTGGAACAAACGATAGTCATGGCGGCAAGCGCGGGGTCCTCCGCGCCGCTCACGGCTTTGGCTGCGGGTTTG
>DATAIE010000998.1:0-2414 GCA_036262875.1 Verrucomicrobiales bacterium | reverse complement strand
CGAAAAGTGATGACAGGAAATCGCCATGCGGCGGGTGAGGTAGAAGCGGTGCGCATCAAAACGCTGCACACCCGAATCCAGATGGAACTGGTCGCAGCCTGCCTCCCGCGCGCGGGCGGTGAGCCAGTCAAACAAGGTGCGCCCGAATGCCTGCGAACGGCTCTCCGCGTCCGTCACCAGATCATCCACATAACAAATGCGGCCCCAGGCGAGCGTTTCGAAAAACCGGTAGCCTCCCACCGCCCGGACGACTCCGTCCGCTTCCAGGTATCCGAGGTGATACCCTCCCGCCTGCTGACGAAGCACCCGTTCGACAAATCCCTCCTCCGGCAAATGCGGACGCAACTGTGACATGACTGGAAAGCACCGCAGGATGGCGGCGGCGGATTCAGCATTGGCAAGATGGATTTCCATAAGGCGGACGGGTTGGCGGGTGCATAGCGGTCTCCGCGGCAGGAGGTCAAGCGCGGACGATCCACCGGAGCCTTGCACTGCTGCTGCGGGGATTCATCCGCTGCTCAGCCGCGGAGGGACGCAGGGGCTGGCCTTCGGGCTGGTGCCAGCCGCCGGCCTGCTCCCATGCAAGGAACGCTTTTTTGACACGCCGGTCTTCGCCGCTGTGAAAGGTGAGGAAGGCGGCGCGGGCACCCGGCCGGAGGCAGCCCGGAAGCGAGCGCAGGAGGGAGTCGAGAGCGCTGAATTCATCGTTCACTGCGATGCGCAGCGCCTGGAAGACCCGGCGCACGGATTGCTCCACCTCCGCCTCTGCGTCCGGTCGCAGGCGGTGCAGAGGTTCCACCACGGCACGGATCGCCTTCACAAGGGGCAGCGTTTTGGAAAAATCGGCGCCAGCCAGAGCCTCGCCGAGAGGGATGGCGTGAGGTTCGTCCGCGTTGGTCTCCAGAATCGCGGCGAGTTTGGCGGGTGTGAGCTTCTTCAGCATGCCGGCGGCGGTCAAACCGCGCGAGGGGTTCAGCCGCATATCGAGCGGACCGTTGTTCTTGTAGGAAAAGCCGCGCGCCGGGTCGTCGATCTGCATCGAGGAAAGACCGAGATCGGCAAAGAAGACATCCACTCCGTCAGAGAGGCTCAGTTCCTCCAGGACGCGGGGCAGGCCGGCGAAGTTGGAGTGGCGCGCGGTGAAGACCTCTTCCCCGAATCCGTCGGCGCGCAGCCGCTCTGTGGTGCGGGGCAGTTGCAGCGGGTCCATGTCGAGGGCGATGACGCGGCCTCCGGTGCGGAGAAATTCCCGGGTGTGGCCACCGTAACCCAGGGTGCCGTCGACCATGGTTTCGCCGGGTTGAATGGCGAGCGCGTCGAGCACCTCCGCCACCATGATGGGCCGGTGGCGTCCGGCGGGCGTCTTGCCGGAGGCCTCCACTTTTTGGAGCGTCTCCGCATCGCCCCGGTGCTCCTTGTATTTGTCCGCGAATTTGCGCGGGTTTTTCCCGGCGTAGCGTTTGCGGCGCGGGGGACGGTCGCCATGGGGGGGAGAGGAGGAATCTGCGGGCATCCGGGACAGTGTGACGGGGAAGCCCGCTCATGAAACGCAAATCCTCAGGAATTCCCCGCGGCCCGCCCCGCGAAAGGAAACACTGGCGCGGGCCGTTGTCCCGTGCTCTGAAACCACTGGACGGGGGGCGTCAGCCGTTTTGACTGACCTCTCCCAGGAACCCGGGCAGACGCCCATGTCTTACTCTCTCGCACCTCCCATGACCGCAGCCGAACAACTCGACGCCCACCTTTGCAAAATCATCGAATGGCACTTCACACCGGCGACGGGTTGCGATTTCTGGCTGGACTGGGCAAAGAAGGCCGGCTGGGATCCACGCCTGGAGGTAACGACCTTCGCCGATCTCAATAAATTCCCGCACTTCGAAGATGTGTGGCTGCGGGACGAGCAGAACGAGCGGTTCGCCCCCAAAGGTTTTGGAAACCGCCCCTTCAATATCTTCGAGACCGGCGGCACCACCGGCGTGCCCAAGCAACGCATCGGATGGGATGACTACAAGATCGACTACGAGGAATTCGGCGACCGCCTCAACGATGAATTTTTCCCTCCTGGCGCCAAGTGGCTTATGATGGGGCCCACGGGCCCGCGCCGCCTGCGGCTCGCGATCGAGCATCTTGCGAACTACCGCGATGGTTCCTGCTATTTCGTAGACCTCGACCCGCGCTGGGTGAAGAAGCTGATCGCGCGCAAGCAGTTCGATGAAGTGGAGCGCTACATGAAGCATGTGATCGACCAGGGCGTGGAGATGATCAAACACCGCGGCGTGCAGTGTCTCTTCACCACGCCGCGTCTGCTGGAGGCGCTGGCCGAGCGCATCAGCATTCCCGGTCAGGGCGTGAAGGGCGTCTTCTGTGGCGGCACGAGTATGACCCCGCAAATGGTGCGCTTCCTTATGGAGGAG
>DATAIE010000997.1:0-3490 GCA_036262875.1 Verrucomicrobiales bacterium | reverse complement strand
GTAGTTGTTCCAGGAGACGTTTATGCAGCGTTTCGAGGGAAAATTCCGCACGGCGCTGGTGCTCCCCGCGGCAGGTAATGAGGACGGCATGGCCATAGGGCGGATACCCGCACTGGCGGCGCAGTTCCAGTTCCTGGACGGAGAAGCCATCGTAGTCATGCTGCCGGGCGAACTGAATGGAAGGCGAGTGCGGCGTAAAGGTTTGCACGACCACCTCTCCCAGCAGTTCCCCGCGGCCCGCGCGGCCAGCCACCTGGGTGAGCAGTGAAAAAGTCCTCTCTCCGGCGCGGAAGTCCGGGATGTGCAGCGTCAGGTCCGCATTCAGGATCCCCACCAGCGTCACGTTAGGGAAGTGGAGTCCCTTGGCGATCATTTGCGTGCCCACGAGAATATCCAGCTTGTTTGCTTTGAATGCTGCGAGGGTGTCGCGGAGCTTGTTCTTCTGCTGCATGGAATCCGTGTCCACCCGGGCGATGCGGGCTGTGGGAAAGACTTTGCGCAGCGTTTCCTCCACGCGCTCGGTGCCAAAGCCCGCGAGGAGAATTCCTGGATCCTTACACTCCGGACACTGTCGCGGCGGCACGCGTTGAAAGCCGCAAACGTGACACACGAGACGGTTCAGATCCCGGTGCATGGTCATGGATACTGTGCAGTGGTTGCACTTCACCACGTGACCGCAGGCAAGGCACTGGACGCTGCTGGCGAATCCGCGGCGGTTCAAAAAAAGGATCGACTGCTCACCGCGCTCCAGCCGCTGATCGATGGCGATGCGCAGGCGCTCGCTGAGCACTGCGGGAAGCCCTTTGCCTGCACGGCGTTTTTCCAGACGCATGTCGATCACGCGCACGAGCGGCAGTTTTGCACCGTCCGCGCGGTCCGGCATGCATACCAGTTGGTATTTTCCGCGCTGCGCATTCAGCCAGGATTCCAGGCCGGGAGTGGCGCTGCCGAGCACGATGGCGCAGAGCTCCATGCTGGCCCTCACCACCGCCACGTCGCGTGCGTGATAGCGCGGCGGGCTGTCCTGCTTATAGGAATTCTCGTGCTCCTCATCCACGATGATCAGGCCGATGTTCTCCAGCGGTGCGAAAACGGCACTCCGCGCGCCGATGACGATGCGCGCCTGCCCCCGCTGAATGCGGTGCCATTCGTCAAACCGCTCGCCCTGACTGAGATTCGAGTGCAGCACGGCCACTTCATTGTTCATGGCGGCGAAGCGACTTTTGAAGCGGTCGACCGTCTGCGGAGTGAGGGAGATTTCCGGTACCAGCACGAGGACCCCACGACCACTTTCCAGCACTTTTTGCGCGGCTTGAAGATACACTTCGGTTTTTCCGCTCCCGGTTACGCCGTGCAGCAGGACCGGTTTTCGATTGTTAGGATTCTCCGTTGCCGTCAGGATCGTCTCCAGCGCGGCAAGTTGTCCGTCGTTCAATGTCAGCGGGGAGGTGGCGATGAATTCCTCCCCCGCGAAGGGATCGCGCGGCACCTGCTCCTCTTCGATGACGACCCACGGCGTCTTTGCCAGCGCCTTGAGAGAGGAGGCCGGAAAAAAGCTGGAAGCCACCGGTCCGCCGGCAGCCTTCAGGGAGTCGATGATTTCCGCCTGCCGGGCGGCTTTCCCGCGGAGCTTTTCCATCTCTTCCGGCAGGGGTGACGCAATTAGGCGCACCATCCTTTGCACCTTCTCTTGATGACGGTCCGTGCGCACCGCCTCCGGCAGCATGGCGCGCATCACACTCTCCATGGAGGCGCAGTAGTAGTTGCTGACCCATTGGCCCAGTTCCATGAGCTTTGGGGTGATGAGCGGCCGCTCATCGTAGAGTTTTGTCAGGGGACGCAGTTTTTGAGTCTCTGAATTCTCCACGGGATGCACTCCCAGCACCGTTCCGGTAACCGACCGTTTTTGAAGTGGCGCCAGCACCCGCGAGCCTGCGGCGAGTTCCGTTTCCATGTCCGGGGGGACCGCATAGTCGAATTCCAGGTCCGCCGCACCGTCCAGCAGCACCCGCGCGGCCGTTTGCGGGCGGGCCGGGTTGTCGTCGGGGAGGAGGGTCGGTTCCATGGGAGCAGGGAAGGGGGCGCGGGAAATGAACTGTTTTCAAGCAAGGCTTAAGGGGCCGTTCCTGGACAAAGCACATCCCCTCTTTTCATCTCCAGGGGGCGTGTTATTCTGAAGAGTTCTCATTTTCCCCCGACCATGGCACATTCATCCCGATACCGCTGGGACACGCCGGCGCCAGCCCCTGTTTCCGGGCGGGACTTCCGCCCTCCCACCACCACTGCATGGGATCTCCGGTGGTGGATTCTCTCGGCGGTGGGCGTCTCGATCGTCGTCCACCTGGGGCTCTTCTTTTGGATGAACGGGTACCGGTGGCCGGAACCCGGGCGCAGGACATCGGAAATCCGGCCCGCTGTTTTCGATACCGAAATGGAGCAGATCACCATCCCGGAGCAGGTGCTTCAGAATCCCGGCGACGAGCCCCCGGACCTTACGCGGGAGGTAAACCGGGAGCCGGTGGTGCAGGAACTGCCTGACATTTCCCAGATTGCGGAGGAACTGCGGGACAAAGCCGTGCTCCTCACGCCCACGATCAAGGAAATGGCGGCCAATGTGACGCTCAGCAAACCCGCTCCGGGGAAAGCCGGAGATCTGGTGGATGATGTCAGCCGGACGAAAAGCTCTCTCATCGATACCTCGGAAAGCCTGCTTTCAAAATCCACGGTGCTGAAGCCCCAGTTCACCAAACCGGCGGACGACCAGGTGCTGGTGGATGCCAATGCCCTCGACAGCGGCTCTGCAAGTTTGAAGGACAACGTAATCAAGTCCATGAAGAAGGGCACCGGTGGCAACAACGGGCTGGATGGATTTAAGAATCTGGATGACCTCGTTAACTATCAGGGGCCCATCAAAGGTGATTTCAAAGCGATGCTGCGCACGGACCTGCTCTTTGATTTCGGGTCCGCCAAATTGCGTGACAATGCCAAGGTGAGCCTGATGAATCTCGGCATCATCATTCAGACGAACTCGAAAGCACAGTTCCGTCTGGTGGGGCATACCGATACCATCGGTGACGACGCCTCGAATCAGAAGCTCAGCGAGGCGCGCGCTCAGGCGGTGAAGGACTGGCTGGTGAACAGCCTCAAACTGGACGGCACCCATATTCTGGTGGAGGGCCGCGGGAAGAAGGAGCCCCTCCCGGGGGTTGATCCGCGCGGCAACGCTGATGCGCAGCAACTGAACCGGCGTGTGGAGATTCACAAAACCGGCGGCTAGACCGCGGCTCCCATTTCCTCCCCCATGTTGCGAGACACCCCCCCGGTCCGCGCCGTTTCCGCCGTCCCTTTGGGCCGGCGCTGAACTGGCACTCAGCCAGGTGCCAACCCGCTTTGGTGCCACCAAGCTCATTCGAATGCACGGAGGCCATCACTTCTTCAGCGTGCTTTTGAACAAAAAGCCTCGCTTCTCGCGCGCACTGGTCGAGAAGGC
>DATAIE010000996.1:0-4581 GCA_036262875.1 Verrucomicrobiales bacterium | reverse complement strand
GAGGCTTTCTATTTGAACAATCAGCGCATCACGCTCGCGCTGAGCAATCTCGCTCCGGAACTGCTCAAGGAATCGCTTTCCAACGAAGCCACCAAAATCATGACCGGTGAAGGCGGCGGCAAGCAGCCCCCGGAATGTCTGATGCGCGTTGGCAATATCGTGAACAAACTCCCGAAGGATAAACAAAAGGACGCCATGGGCCTCATCTACGACCGCGACGGTGTGGCTTTTTACGGTGATCCGAAGTGGGAAGCCCGCGTGGATTCCGCCACTACCAAAGCCCGCGCCACCGCTGCATGGACGGAGAAGGACGGAGGTTATGATGTGACCATCACTTCGCCCGGCGGCTGCAAAGGCGGCGACGCCCTCGCCTTCCTCCCGCCGAAGCGCGTGCAGAAACCGGAACTCACCGCAGCGGCGGAGACGAAGGCCGTCGTCACCCCCGATGCCCTCCTGATTCCCTCGCCCGTCATCGAAGCGGGCAAGAGCCTCACGCTTTCCATCCGTCCGAAGAAATAGCCGCCGTGACTGCGCCGCACCGCTCGGAGGCCCTGCTCAGCCTCATCGGCCAAACGCCGCTCATTCCGCTGCGGTTTGAAGACGAAGGCGTCACCATTTACGCCAAGGCCGAGTTCCTCAATCCCAGCGGCAGCGTGAAGGACCGCCTCGCGCGCAGCATCATCGTCGATGCGGAGGAGCGCGGCGTCTTGAACGGAGACTCCGTCATCCTTGAGTGCACCAGCGGCAATACCGGCATCGCTCTCGCCCTCGTCGGCGGTGCGCGCGGGTATAAGGTGCGCATCGTTATGTGCAGTTCCGCCAGCATGGAGCGCCGCACCATGCTTCGCCGTCTCGGTGCCGAACTCGTCCTCTTCGAAAGCGGCTCCAGCTATCAAACCGGCATCGACCTAACCTGTGAGATGGCCGCCCGGGACCCTCACATTTTCCTGCCGCGCCAGTTTGAAAATCCGCTCAACGCCGAAGACCACGAGCACACCACCGGCCAGGAGATCATCGCCCAGGCCGGCGGCGAAGTGCATGCCTTTGTAAGCGGCTTTGGCACCGGCGGCACCATCGCCGGCGTGGGCCGCGCCCTCAAAGACAAATGGCCGGGCATCCAGGTCATCGCCATGGAGCCCTCCGGGGACGCCGCCCCCGGCGAATGCCCGTGCAGCCACCGCATCGAAGGGGTGGCCCAAAGCTACGAGCCCCCGCTCCTCCGCATGGCCCCCATCGACCGGCGCATTCCGGTGAGCGGGGGTGATGCCATGCGCATGGCCCGCCGCCTCCACCGGGAATTCGGCCTTCTCACCGGCACCTCCTCCGGCGCCAACCTCGTCGCCTCCCTCCACATCGCCCGCGAGCTCGGCCCCCGCGCCAAAATCGTCACCATCCTCTGCGACCGCGCCGAACGCTATTTCAGCACAGCACTGTTCAGCGATTGATAGACGCGGTGCCCCAAAAGGAGCTCGGATATCCTGTCCGCCCCGTCAGGCCGAGCCTCCCTTCCCAGAATTTGAAAGACGCACGATCGTCGCTTCGCGACTGGGAGCGCCGCCGTCCCGGCGGCTCTGGTTCCTCAACCACCTTTTCCCAGTTCTTCCTCAAAGGAAGCTCGTTCAGAGCAGCCAGAGCCGCCGGGACGGCAGCGCTCCCAGTCGCGCAACGACGGGCGATTACGCAATTCACCTGGTGAACTTGGCGATGGTGGGGAACGGAGGGCGGCCCACCATTCCAGGGCCGGCTACAATCCCGCCATCTTTCTTGCCAGGGCCTCGGCCTCTGCAACGAATGCCTGGGCTACGGGTGAGAGATTTCCCGTCCACAGCGCGCCAAACGGTACTGCCGGAAATCCTGGCAGAACGAGGATACGGGTTCCTGGCAGACGGGCGGCGGGTACATCCAGCGTGAGCCCCGCACCGTAGCCTTCCGCCACGTAGCGGCCCACCAGTTCCAGCGACCCCAGTTCGAGACTGGGATACCAGTCCACTTTGCGGCGGCGGAGTTCCTGCTGGAAGAGCCGGCAGATGGGTTCCTCGGCCGGCAGGGAAATGAGAGGCATGTCGATGCGGTCGCGTTTCCAGATATTCTCCGCGGCGGTGAATCCGCAGCGTTCCGGGACGAGAAGCGCCATGGGCAGCAGGACAAGTTCGCGCTGCCGGATGCCTTCGGGCCGCTTGCCGAACAGGGAAGCCAGCCCGAGATCGATTTCCTGCGCGAGGAGTTTCTTTTCGATCACTTCCAGACGTCCTCCGGTGAGCGTAAAGTTGAGGCCCTGGAAGCGCTTGCGGGTGGCTTTGAGCACTTCGGGCAGGTATTCCCGCTGCACGGTTTCGGGGGTGGCGATGCGCAGCCGGGATTCCACTCCGCCGCGCAGTTTTTTCGCCATCTCCTCCAGACCGGTGAAGAAGGGCTCGATGAACCCGTAGAGGGCTTCGCCCGCATTCGTTAGCTTGAACGGCCTCCGGTGGAAGAGCGTGGTACCCAGCGAATCCTCGAGTTGCAGGATCTGCGCACTGATGGCCGGTTGCTGGATACCGTAGGGAATGCGCCGCGCAGCCGCACTGATCCCGCCATGCCGGGCCACGTAATAGAAGAGTTCGAGGTGGTGGACGTTCATGAAGAGGGAGCCGTTCTTTTGAATCGTTTGAAGAGGATTCCACGGCTGAACCACAGGGCGAGGCCAAGGAGTCCTATGCTGCCAAAGACCGTGCCGCACAGCCACAACACCCATACCGGGCCGTAGTTCTTTTCCAGCACGGCCACCCACGGGCGCTCCGGATCCACCCAGCACTTTTGACGCGAGCCCGCGGGAAACCGGGCCACCGTTTCTTCGGAGGAGCCGCGATCGCTGCTGCGGACACTGTTCCGGCTGAAGTCCACCCAGCTTGAATGCCATACGTGCCCCTCCCATTCATAGCGGAAAAGGATGTCAGGGCTGTAGGTGTTCACGCTGCCGCTATGGGCACCGCTGCGCCGGGAGGACTTCACGCCGCCGGTCACGATAGCGCAGGGCACTTCCCTGAGACGCGGCTCCACGGCTTTCCAGTCATCGCGCACCGCCAGATAGATGCAGAGTCCGCCACTGCCCGCAAAGATGAGCAGGCAGGCCGGCACCATCCAAAGCAGCAGCTTTGTGCCCGTGCGGTCCGACACCTTCGGACGCCATGCGACCAGAATTCCCGCGAGAGTCACTACGATGCCTGCTGCGGTAAAAATCAGAGGTTCGGCCCATGAGGGGCGCTCCAGTTTGGACTCGTGGAAATTGTCAGGATTGACCAGGCAGGTCTTCGGCGTCGTGGCGCGGAGAGCGGCTAACTGTTCCTCCCTCATATTGACGTCGGGCGGCGTCTCCTCCTCCTGCACGGTCACGGTCTCTCCCTTCCAGGTGAAAGCATATTCCACCACCGATTTCACTTCCGGTTTCTCTCCCTCCCGCACCTCGATTTCCGCCTGCTTCAGTTCGCAGGGGGCCTCCTCCCAATTCCGCACCTGCCAAACCCTCAATCCTGTACTGATCCCTGCGAATCCAACGATGCACAGCCCTCCGATCGCAAACAGAATACCGAACACCATCGCCGCAATGCGGGACATGGGTCTGGATTTCCGCTGAGTAAAAGCCATGCCGGAAGACAGAAAGGACGCGGTGCATGCTGCCACGCCTTTTTCCGTCGGCAAGTCTGCGTGAACAAAATGCCGCTACCCAGGTTAGGCTTCCCGCTCCTGCAGGAAGACGGAAAGGGCAGCCTGTCGCCAGGTCGCGCACCGCTTTTCGACCTGTATCCGCATTCGCGTGATACAAAATTCAAAGTCAGCTCCGCATTGCCTGTGGTGCGGGTGCTACCGGATTCCGGCGGCCCTCCCCAAAACTACAACAACCCTCAAGTATCATCCGTATGAAATCCATTCTACTCTCCCTCCTGCTGGTGCCGGCGCTTGCCATGGCAGCCGACGAAGCGAAGCCCAAGAGACCCGGCAAAGGCGGCGGCGCCGGCGGTGACAAGCGCCCGAATCCCGAGGAGGCCTTCAAGAAACTCGACACGAATTCAGACGGCACCCTTTCCCTGGATGAGTTCAAAGCCAGCCCCCGCGGCAAAAAAGACCCGGCGAAGGCGGAGGAAGCCTTCAAGAAACTGGACAAGGACAGCGACGGAAAAGTGACGCTGGATGAGTTCAAGGCCCGCGGACCGAAGAAGGGCGGCGACAAGCCCGACGCTCCGAAACCGGATGCACCCAAGCCGGACGCCCCGAAACCCGACGCTCCCAAGCCTGCGGAGCCGAAGTAATCCGGCGCGAATTCGCTCTTGCGCCGCTCCTGTCAAATGGAGCGGCGCATTTTTTGTTTGGCAGCCGCAGTTGCGGCGGTCTGTCGTCATAAGGTATGGTCGCGGCCACATGAGTGACCGATCCGCGATCTATGCCGCCAGCCCTGAAAATGCCGCCGAGGTGCGGCGGGCTCTGCGCATTTGTCTGTCGGGAATGAGACCGCCGGCGGCGCTGACCTTTGACGGCAAAGACTTTGTTTCGTGGGTGCGCCGCGAGTTTCTGACGGTGCTGGCTCCCCACGCGGTGGCGATCCAC
>DATAIE010000995.1:0-4800 GCA_036262875.1 Verrucomicrobiales bacterium | reverse complement strand
CTGAAGGTGACGCCGGCGCATGACCGTACGGACTTTGAAATCGGTCAGCGTCACAAGCTGCCAGTGCGGGATGTGCTGCATCCGGATGGCCGGATCAACTGCCCGGAATGCCCGGACCTCGATGGGCTCGACCGCTTCAAGGCCCGCGTGAAGGCCGCGGAGAAGCTGGCGGAAATGGGCGCGCTGGTGAAGGAGGAGGATTACCAGAACAATGTGGGCTTCAGCGAGCGGGCGGATGTGCCCATCGAGCCGAGGCTTTCGCTCCAATGGTTTCTCAAATACCCGTCCGTGCAAAGAACGGCGGAAGCCGTGGAGAGCGGGGGGATTGCGTTCCGTCCGGAGCGCTGGAAGAAGACGTTCGCGCACTGGATGGGAAACCTTCAGGACTGGTGCATCAGCCGCCAGCTCTGGTGGGGACACCGCATACCCGTGTGGTACCGCAAAGACAAAGCGGACGCGCTGCAAAACGCGGAAACGCTGGACATGTCGCACCTCGACAGCGGGGATCTGCATGTGGGAGAGGAGCCGCCCGCCGATCCTGAAAACTGGGTGCACGACGAGGACAGCATGGACACGTGGTTCAGTTCCTGGCTCTGGCCGTTCGCGACCATGGATGAGGCGACGCAGGCGAAGTTCTACCCCACCAGCGATCTGGTGACGGGACCGGACATCATCTTCTTCTGGGTGGCGCGCATGATCATGGCGGGGTTTGAATACAAGAACGAGTTGCCGTTCAAGAATGTGTTCTTCACCTCCATCATCCGCGACAAGCAGGGGCGGAAGATGTCGAAGACGCTCGGCAATTCACCGGACCCCATGGACCTCATGGCGAAATACGGTGCGGATGGTCTGCGTTTCGGGCTGCTGCGGATCGCTCCCACGGGCACGGATGTGAAGTTCGACGAGACGCAGATCGAAGAGGGCCGGAATTTTGCCAACAAGCTGTGGAATGCGGCACGGTTCCGCCAGATGCAGGCGGACGGCGCGCCGGTGGCGGAAGGAAAATGGAAGGTGGAGGAGCTTTCCGTCTTCTGTGTGGATATCCTTGCCAAGCTCGACCGGTTGCAGGTGGAATTTGAAGCCGCACTGGCGGACTACAGTTTCAACACGGCGGCTCAGTTGCTCTATGATTTCTTCTGGGGGAACTACTGCGATCTGTTCCTCGAAGCGACCAAGACGGATTTCCTCGCAGGGGCGGATGCTGCGAAGAAAGCAGCCACGCTCAGCGTTATGGACACAGTCTACGGCCGTTACCTGCAATTGCTGCATCCCTACATGCCGCACGTGACGGAGGAACTCTGGTCCAACTGCGGGTATGCGCGGGAGGGCGTATTCCTCGCTCAAACGCCACTGGCCACGGAGCCTCTGCTGAAAGGCACGAACCCGGCACTCATCCAGCAGGCGCAGGCGAAGGCCGCGGCGGTGTATGAAACGGCGGGCCGTATCCGCACGCTGAAGGCGACGTGTGATCTTGCCTCGAAGCGCGATTTGAATTTCGTGCTCAAACCGTCCGGCGAGTCTCCGGATGCGTTGATTCCCGCCCTTCGCTTCCTTGCCGGAGCCGGCACGGTGACGGTGGATGCCGCCTACACAAAGGGGCGGAATACACCGGCCACACTGACCCCGCTGGGGGAAGTGAGTCTGCCGCTCGACGGAGTGATCGACATCGATGCGGTGCGCACGCGCCTTTCCAGAGAAAAGGAAAAGGCGGCCGCGGAGATCGTCAAAGTGGACGCCAAACTGGGGAGCGAGAGCTTTATGAGCCGCGCTCCGGAGGAAATTGTGCAGGAGCACCGCCAGCGGCGTGTGGATTTCCTTGCACAAGTTGGACAGTTGGAGGAAATGCTAAGAAACCTTGAATAATCTTTCCTGGTTCACCCCTGTTTAAGGGAGGTGTGCCAGGGTGGTTCCCCGTGATCGCGATGACCCCCCTTACAACCATCACCGGACTTTCGGCAGAGTCTGCCGAACTGCTTGCTGCGGCGAGCATCCATTCCACCAGCCAACTGGCGATTGAGAATGCCGCGCATCTGCACAGCCGTCTCGAACTGATCGCGTGGCAGCGCGGGAGAGGCGCCCGCGTGCCCGCAAAGGAACACCTGGAACAATGGATCGCGGTGGCGCGCATGCTGACTCCCGAAGAGGAGGCGGAGGCCATGAGCGTGGACGAAATTCCCGAGGCCGTGACCGAGCCGGTGGCCCAGCGGACCCAGGCCTGGGTGCCTCCCTCTCAGCGGGCCGCCCAGGTAATCAGTGGAGGTTCCACGGCGTCGCCGCACGAAACGCTTCGCGCGCCGGAGACCGCGGACAATACCTGGCGAAAGGTGGATCCCAGCAAGTTCGCGACGATCGAGGACTACAACGAGGGCCGGATCGCGGTGAAGCCTTTGTCCCGCGACCGGATGGACACTTCTGCCCGGGAAGCAGACAGTGATGTCGAGGCCGCCCCGAGCCGCCGCCCGCAGAGGATCCGGAGCAAGGGAGAGCCGCTCTCCCGCTGGGTGCGCCGCGGGGTGGTGCATTCGCGCCCGCTGCATACGTGGATCGGAGCGCTGGTGTCGGTGGTCTGGCGGATCGCCTTTGTGATTGGCATCGCGGCCTTCATCTATCTGATCACTCAGGTGCAGGACCCGACGGCCTATAAAACTGAGGTAATCGAGGGAGCCCTTGTCCTTGCGGTGCTGGGCTGCATGCAGTTGCACTTTGTGGGACGGGCGCGCTGCCGCATCTGCAGCTGTAATCTTTTTTACTCGAAGAACTGCCTGAAAAACCGCAAGGCCCATCACATCCCGGGCCTGGGCTACGTGGCCAGTCTTTCGCTGCATCTCCTTATTTTCGGATGGTTTCGCTGCATGTATTGCGGCACGGCCATTCGGCTGCGGCCGACGAAGCGGGAAGAGGACGGGGATTGAGGGAGGAGGAAGTTGAGGACAAAGCCGCCGGGACGGCGGCGCTCCCAGTCGCCAAACAACAGCGGACGCGCATTCACCAGCGCTGGGATGCAATCAGCCGATGCACGGAATGCAAAAAGTGATCTGTAGAGCGCGGAGGCCTGCGCTCCTTATATCCGACGGACGAGGCGGACGGCATCGAGACGCACCTGGGCTCCGTTGATGGCGGTGGCGAGTTGAGCCTGGTGGGTGCGGAGGGCTTCGAGTTCGGCGGGCTGGATGTGATCGTTGATCTCGCAGAGGGCGGTGAGGCGGGCGACCTCGGACTCCAGCTTAGAAGCGGCGGCGGTGCGGGCGCTGTTGACGAGAGCGGCGGATTTGGCGGCGGCGATACTGCGGGCCTTCTCCAGCATGGCGGGGAGCAGTTTGTCGCGCAGCGGACCGGCGGAGGCGATGGCCTGGACGGGCGAGGGTTCGACCTTCGCTTTGAGCAGGGCACGGTCGGAAGACAGGTCCTGCAGTGTGTGATCGACGACGACGCGCACGGCGGTAGCGGGAAGGAACCGGTCCGCATGCAGCGAGGGCGGAGCGATGCACTCCACGACGAACACGGCCTCCAGGAGAAGTGCTTCGGCTCCTCCCGCCTGCCATGTGACAAAGGAGGCGTTGCCAGTTTGACTTCCCAGGAGAAGATCAAAGGCACCGCGAACGATGGGATGATCCGCCGTCAGGAAAGACAGGTCCTCCCGGCTCAACGCGCGATCGCGATCAAAGGTGACGGAGAGCCCCTCCTCCGGAATGTCCGGGAGAGAATCGGTGAGAAGATTTCCCGGGCGCAGGATGTAGCTGCGCGCGGAGTGCTCCTCGATCTGCATGCCAAAGTGATCGAGCAGGCGAACGATAAACGCCTCGAACTTCGCATCGGCGTCCGCTTCGCGCACGGGAGCGATGATCTCCGCGGCGCGCTCCAGGCGGCAGGAGTTGCGCTCAAGGAGCAGATCGTAACCGGAAGCGAGGCGGCGGCTCAGTTCTTCGCGCAGCCGGCGGGTGCGCCCGATGAGCTCCGTCACTCCGGTTCCGGACGGTTCTTCGAGCAGCGGCAGCAAATCCTCCCGCACCGCCGCCGTGATTTCCGCCGCGCCGTGGAGTGTTTGCTGAAAGGCGTTCAGCCCCTCGTGGTACCAGCGGGCGAGCACTTCCCCGCGGCTGCCTGGAGTGTATGGCACATGGATATGAATGGTGGCCGACTGGCCAATGCGGTCCAGCCGCCCGATGCGCTGCTCCAGCAGTTCCGGGTTCTCCGGCAGATCATAGAGCACGAGGTGATGGGCGAACTGGAAGTTGCGGCCTTCACTTCCGATTTCCGAACAGATGAGAATCCGTGCACCGTCCTCGCCGGCGAACCACGCGGCATTACGATCCCTCTGGAGAAGCGTCAGCCCCTCGTGGAAGAGGCCGGCATCCACCTGAATCTCTGTCAGCAGCGCGGCGTGGATTTCCTCCGCGAGGGGACGGGAGCGGCAGATGAGGAGCACCTTTCCCACACCCGGAGAGCGCAGGAGAGCGGCCAGCCACTTGATCTCCGTGCCCGCCTCCACGGGACAAAGATGCACTTTTCGCTGCGGGAACCCTGCGAGCGCCCGCCGTGAATTGCGGAACATCACGCGTCCCGGTCCGAACGCATCGAGCAAGGCCGCGGCGAGACTGGAGCGGGCCGTGGCATCACCGGCGGCGACGGCATCGCAAAGGCGGGTGAGATGTTCGGATTTCGCGGTGAACAGGGCACGATCCGCGGCGCTCAGAGGGGCACCGGATTCCAGCCGGTGGAGGGCGGATGCGACCTCGCCATAGTGCTGCGATTCCGCCAGGAATTGTTCGAGAGACGGGTAGCGTTCCGGATCGAGAAGGC
>DATAIE010000994.1:0-4017 GCA_036262875.1 Verrucomicrobiales bacterium | reverse complement strand
CCGTCGAAATCCAGTTCTTCATCGAGACCGTATTTCTTGCCGATGGTCTTCAGCTTTTCTCCCGTTTCGGTGGCTTCCTTGCCCAGCGCCTGCATCTTTTCGCCGAAGGCGGGGTCGGTGAATTTCGATTGAGCCCAGCTCATCAGCTCGGCTTCGTCTTCCGGCATTCCTTTGAAGAGGGCGGCCATTTGTTTGATCACACCGGTCATCTTCTTGTATTCGCCGGCGAGGTCCTCCGGCAGGCCGTCGGTGCGCACCTTGCCGATTTTGGAATTCATTTCGCCCACCATTTTCAGGCCGGCCATGGGATTTTGTTTGGCTTTGGCCTGTTCGGCGATGGTCCATTTTTTGATGGCCGCCATGTCGGACTTGAACTCCTTGAGAGCATCCTTTTCACTCCGGGGAGTGGCGGGTGCGGCGTCCTTCTCCTCTTCCTCCACCGGCGCTTTCTTGTCGGCGGCAGGTTTCTTGTCCTGAGCCGTGAGCGCGGAGGGAGCGAAGGTGAAGGCGAGTCCGAGAGCAAGGCAAAGAGACTTTACCAGGGCACCGGCTGAAGAGCGGGTGCGGAGAGTAAGAGAAGTATTAAGCATCCGGAAGTTTCCGTGCATCCGGAGGAAAATCAAATCGCATTCCCTGAAACTTCAGATACTCTCTTTGCCCCCTTGAAGAGGGGGTAAAAGGATAGCGGATTTCAGGAGACGGCAAAATTCTTTCTTGGTGACCTGGTGGACGGTTCCTTCTTTCGTGGCAAGATCGCGCATCGCCTTATACTCCACTGCCAGCCGTTCCAGTTTTACGATACGGAGATACTCTTCTCCCTTTTTCCAGACTTGCCCCTGTTGAAGTTTCATAAAGGAATATAGTCAATACCGCTGTTTTGTGTTCTTTCGGGCTTCCTGCTGGATGGCCCAGTTCTGCCGGGCCGCTTCTATCCTCCGATGGCCACCATCCGGCGCCCGGGTTGATAATTCGTGCGAAAGTCGTGTTCCTTGGGCTTCCGGTCCACGGTGTCGAGGATGAGGCCCCGCAGGTCATCGTCGTTGGCCCCGGCCCGGAGCGGCCCGATGAGATCAGTCTCAAGGTGACTGCCGAGGCACGGTCGCAGTTTGCCGTCGGCGGTGAGCCGCAGCTTGTTGCAGTTCTCACAGAAGTGCAGGTTTGTCATCGCGCCAATAAACCCGATATATTGATCCCGCCCCGGAATCTGGAAATAGGAGGCGGGACCGTTCGTCTGCATGGCAGGGCAGGGGATGAGAGGACCGTAGTGCTCTTCAATGAGTTTCCGCGCCACACCGGTGGAGAGGAAATTGTCCGGTGTCAGCACCTCACGGCTGCTCACGGGCATCAATTCGATGAAGCGCAGCAGGCATCCGCGTTCGTCCGCAAAGTCGATGAGTGCGGACAGTTCCTGCTCCGTGCGTCCTTTGATAAGCACACAGTTGAGCTTCACTTTTTCAAAGCCCGCCGCGAGAGCCGCGCCGATTCCGTCCAGCGCCCGGCGGTGAAAATCCCGCCCTGTGATGGAGGCATAGGTGGCGGCATCCAGCGTATCCAGCGAAATGTTCGCCGTGCGCACGCCGGCCTCCACCAGTCTGCGGGCCATGCTGAGGCCGTCCGGCTCTTCCGGCGGAGGCCCCGCCAGCAGTGTCCCGTTGGTGGAGATGCCCGTGTCCGTGATCCCAGGCACTTCCTGCAGCATCCGGAAAAACTTCAGCACATCCCGCCGGGTGAGCGGTTCGCCGCCCGTGATGCGCACCTTGTGAATGCCCAGTTCCGTTCCGATCCGGAGCACCCGGATGATCTCCTCATAGCTCAGGATGTCCTCCCGCGGCAGCCACTGCTGCTGCTCGCCGGGCATGCAGTAGAGGCAGCGCTCATTGCACCGGTCGGTGATGCTGATGCGCAGATAGGAAATTCGATGGCCAAAACGGTCTTTCACTGGTATGAATAAAACGAAGGACCCTGTCGTCCGAGACGCAGGGTTTGTCCACCCCGCAGCCATCATTCCATTCCCCCACTGTCATGAATCCACGCGGATGTCTCCGACTCGCAGTCCTTGGCCTCGTGCTGGGGATCATCGTATTTCAATTCACGGGATGCACCGCGTCCACGCCGCAGGCCAGAGCCCAGAAGAATCCCGCCATGCTCGAGGGATTGTCCGCTGCGGATCAGGAGATGGTCATGCGGAGCACCATCTCCGAGGGCATGTCCAAAAACGCGGTATTCCTCGCGTGGGGCAAGCCGGACTCCATTACCACCGGCAGCGAGAATGGACGTCAGATTGAAACCTGGCGCTATGCGACGCTCCGCCCGGTTTACGGCTTTGGCAGCCTTGGGCTCGGGATGGGCCTTGGTTACGGACGCGGCTACCGCCACCGCGGCGGCTTCGTTGCTCCTTACGCCGCCTTCCCCCTCACGCCCGATTACGTTCCCATGACCTCTTCCGTGGTGCGCTTCAAAAGCGGCCGGGTCGTGGCCTGGGAAACGGCGGACGCTCCCGGCCGGCGCTGATCACGGACGATACACAAAGATACGGCCGCTGCGGACCCCGTTGAGGTCCACGTCGCGTTCCGTCACCTTTTTCTTCCCGGCGAAATTCTGCTCCGCCAGGCGCACCAGCAGTCCGCTGCGCACTCCGACGATGACCGCCGTGTGTTTTGTAGGCACGTAACTGCCGTCGGCAAAGCGCGTCTGTTCGCATTCGAGAATGTCGCCCGGCTGCAGGGATTCCTTTTTCAGGTTGAGACGGCGGCCCCAGACCCGCGTGTCGCTGCCTGGCCGGCGGGCTCCCGTTTGTTTGAAAGCCTCGTTGGCCAGCGCCCAGCACTCGCCGTCGCCCACTTTTTTGCCGCGGTTCTTCGCGCAAAAGGTGACGATCCCCGCGCCTTTCGCTTTGCTCGCGGCGGGAGGTCCCGCGACCGTCACGGCGGTCTTCTTGTTCCCAGCCAGGGAAGGGAGAGGCGTTGCGAAGGAGGCTGCCAGCAACAGTAAGGGGAGAGTCAGGAGAGTGGTCGGTCTCATCGCCCGGAAAGTGCCTCATGGAGGACCGCGGGCAAGGCCCTAAAAAGGGTATAATTAGGCCCCCGGGTCTTTGGCAAACGAGATGCCCGCCACCTGCCCGCCGCCCTGCGGGGAGCCCAGCCGGCGGTCCACCGTAACATCGGGAAAGAAAAGCTGTTCGTTCGCGCGGGACTCCACCCGCTCCTGAAAGCGGTGGAAGATGAACAGCAGCGCGCATCCGAATACAAGGATGGTGGCCACCGCGCTGAGCACGCGCCACTGATTCGGGCTCGTCGCATGCGCCGTCTCTTCGCGCACCGGCACGGCGTGGGTGAGGAAGACCTCCAGCAGGATATCCACTGCACTGCGCAGCGCTTTCGCCGGCGATCCGGGAGGCGCCGTTTCGTGGGCCCGTTCCCGGGCAGTAGCCGCCGCTTTCATGAGAACAGCCGGAGGAATCAGGCTCTCGTTCCGGTCGGAGTTGGCGATTCCCACCGAGGCAGGCCCTTGAGTGCCCGCGTCGTAGACCACCACCGCCCCGAAGCGGTCCGCCAGCCATGTCCGGGCGAGATTTTCCGCATGCTCCTGTGCATTGAGCTGCAGGGCGGGATACGTCAGGACATAGATATCCATGTCGTTGCTGCCGTTGAACTTCACCAGTGTTGTCTTCAGCGATACCTCCTCATCGAGATCGAAGACCTCCGCCTGATCGATGACAAAATCGACAGGCGGCTTGTTTGCACTGTCCGGCTTGAGCGGCACCGGCGGCGGCGTGGACTCCGCGGCGGGCACGATGCCCGTCTTTTTCCATACTTCGCCTGCGGCGGTCATGGCTTCGATGGCTGCCCGCAGGCACAGCGCGTCGGAAGCGTCCTTTGGCATGGTGGCCGATGCCCGGCTGCCGTGAAGAAAGAGAGCCCGCGGATCCGCATCTTTTCCCAGCGAGCCGGGAGAGGCGCTATAGTTCAGTTTGCCCTCCGCGCGCTCATAGAGCAGCACCAGTCCGGGTTTTCCCTT
>DATAIE010000993.1:0-7146 GCA_036262875.1 Verrucomicrobiales bacterium | reverse complement strand
CCGGCAGGCGGGCGGATCCCGCACGCGGGCGTCTGCACCATGCCGGTCCCCTTAGAAAAACACGGCGCATTCATCCATCGCACGGCGCAACGATGGTGCGCAGAAGCAGCTTGTCATCTGCGGTATCTGAACATTTCGGTTAATCTGCCCTCCGGGGAAGGCCGATCCACTATGCTGATGGAGCGTCCCGTGCTGACCCCCGCCGCTTGCGCCGGATTTCACTGCTTCGCCTCACCATCCTGGCGAATTCCCCCAGCGCGGGATTCGGATTCCGCCGCAGCCAGGCGAATTTATACTGATACTCCGGCAGTCCTTTCATTGGCAGAAATCTCACTCCGGGAGTGGCCAGCGACGCGATCCTCGACGGGAAAATGGAGACGCCAAATCCGGCGGCAACGTAGTTCAAGATGGTCGCGGCCCGCTCCGTCTGCTGGACAATCTGCGGCTCAAATCCGGCTTCCTGACAAAGCCTGACCAGCCACGGATTGAACGCAGGCGCGTTCGCCTGCGCGGTGAGATAGATCGCCTCATGCTCCAGATTCTTCAGGCGGACCGCGGGCCGCTTTGCCAGCGGATGCGATGCAGGTACGGCGGCCACCAGATCATCCTCCGCGACCACGAAAGCCTCCAGTTCCGGATCAGCAGACTCCAGGGCGAGGCCGATGAAACCGCAATCCAGACGCCCGGAGAGGATTCCCTCCCGCTGCTGAAGAGGCGCCAGTTCGCGCAATACCAGGTCGACAGAGGGATAGGACGCCCGATAGGCCTGCAACAGCTCCGGCAGAAGCGACTGACTCAGAGTGGCGATAAATCCGATTCGTAAAATCCCCGTCTCACCCCGGTGGCGGCGCTGTGCCTGTAGAACGGCGTCGCGGGTATCATCGAGGATTTGCCGCACCCGTTCCAGAAAGAGCGCTCCGGCTCCGGTCAACGCCACGCCGTGCGTGTTCCTCTCCAGCAACCGCACCTCCATTTCGGACTCCAGGTCCCCGATGGTGCGGCTCAGCGCCGACTGCGCGACGTGGAGTCTTTCCGCCGCACGGCTGAAGTTCAACTCTTCGGCGACGGCCTGAAAGGTCCTGAGATGGCGCAATTCCATGAACCGATGGTAATCGAATTATTCGATTACCACAATAGAATCGTTCTATTTCCGTTATATCAGGTCCGGTGGCAGTCTGGGCGCGTGATGAATCCACCGCGGTTCACACCAACAACAAAACACGAATCAAACTGCCTTATGAAAACTGCCAATCAGATCCTCGCCGCCGGAGCCCTCAGCCTGCTTTCCACCTTCGCCGCCGCCCAGGGAAACAGCTCCCGTGAGCTCGAGATCGTCAATCAACTCTCCACCCGGGCGGCCGTGTCCTCGATGCCCGTTTCCCAACTGCTCAACGCACCGGGAAATGAAGCGCTCAAAGCCTTCTTCTTCACCCCGGTGAAGGACGCGACTCTCCTGAAAGGCAAACGCATCGCTGTGCTGGCTGCGGACGGCTTTGAAGAAATCGAACTGACGGGGCCCGTTTGGTATTTCAAAGCACTGGGAGCGCAGGTGGACATCGTCGCCCCGAAATTTAATCCCGCCCCTGCCCGCTACGGCCTCAGCACCCCGGAGATGGCGAAGGATCACATCATGGCCATCCAGTATCTCAATCCGGTCGGCTGGATCAAAGTGGATCGCACCGCGGACCAGGTGAAAGTCAATGACTACGATGCCGTCTTCATCCCCGGCGGGGCGTGGAATCCTGACAACCTGCGTCAGGACAAGGACGTGATCCGCTTCATTCAGGAGTTCAACAAGTCCGGCAAACTCATCGCCGCCATTTGCCACGGGCCGGTCGTGCTGGCCTCTACGGACATCCTCAAGGGCCGGAAACTCACCGGCTACTGGAACATTCAGGTCGATCTCAAAAATGCCGGAGGCGAAGTGCTGGAACAGCCTGTGGTGACCGATGGCAACCTCATCACCAGCCGCCACCCCATCGACGTCGCCGGCTTTTCCATCGCGGTGAAAGACTGGCTGATTGCCCGCTGACGTCACTCGAAAAACCGCTAACATTTACTGGAGCAGGACACGATGACACTCATGTTCATTCTCTTTCTGATCAAAAAATTCGCTATGCGCAAACAGATCGCGACTGCACCGGAGGGCCTCACTGTTCCCATGGTGAGGCCGGCCCATTGAACCAAAGCCACCGCTTCGGCTGCACCAACCACCACTGATCACTGAAGGCAAACACCCGAACCCATGACGCCCAAACTCTTCACTCCATTCACACTCAAAGGCATCACTCTGCGCAACCGCATCGCCGTTTCGCCCATGTGTCAGTATCAGGCCATCGATGGGCTTCCCACCGAATGGCATCCTACCCACTATCAGTCCCTCGCCCGCGGCGGTGCGGGGCTGGTGGTGGTGGAGGCCACCGCTGTGAGTCCGGAAGGCCGCATCACCCCTGGCTGTCTCGGACTCTGGAGCGACAAACATGCGGCGGTGCTGGAACCCATCGTCAAAGGAATCAAGAGCGCCGGGGCGGTCCCCGGCATCCAGATTGGCCACGCAGGCCGCAAGGCGTCCGCCAATCTTCCCTGGCAGGGCGACGATCACATTCCGGCGGGCGATCCTCGCGCATGGGAACCCATCGCCCCCAGTGAGGTGCCCTTTGGAGACGCGCTGCTACGTGTGCCGCGTGAAATGACCAAAGCGGACATCGAGCGCGTGAAGGCTGATTTCGTTTCCGCCGCCGTACGCGCCCGCGATGCTGGTTTCGAGTTCCTCCTGCTCCACTTCGCCCACGGCTACCTGGCGCAGAACTTCCTCTCATCCTGGTCAAATCACCGCACCGACGAATATGGCGGCAGCGCAGAAAACCGCGCCCGTTTCATGCTCGAAACCGTTCAGGCCGTGCGGGCCGTCTGGCCTGAACATCTGCCGCTCGCCGCGCGACTGGGCGTGATCGAGTTCGATGGCCGCGACGAAGAGACCCTCACCGAATCAATTGCTCTCGCAAACCGCTTTAAACAACTTGGCCTCGATTTTCTCGACGTCAGCATGGGTTTCTCCACGCCGGCCGCCAGCATTCCCTGGGGTCCTGGCCAGTTGCGCCAAATCGCCAAACGTGTCCTGAGCGAAACGGGTCTGCCCGGCTCCACCAGTTGGAATATCAATACCCCGGCGCTGGCCGGGGAACTGCTTCAGGAAGGCGCTGTCGATCTTGTGATGATCGGCCGTCCGATGCTGGCCAATCCTCACTGGCCCTTCACCGCCGCCCGTGAATTGAAGGTTCCCGCCCCGGCGGAGGTGCTTCCCTCCTCCTATGCTCACTGGCTTTCCCGCTATCACTTCGAATAACACTAACATTGATCCGCCACATGAAAGCCTTGATCATCGGAGCTACCGGAGCCACGGGAAGGGACCTCGTTGCCATCCTGTTAAATGATCCGGATTACACCCAGGTCGTAGCGTTCGTGCGTCGTGCCAGCGGGCTGACCCACGCGAAGTATTCGGAAATCATCACGGATTTCGACAATCTCGAAGCCGTATCGGATGCCATCCGTGGCGATGTGTGGTTCACCTGCCTCGGCACCACGCGGAAAGCCGCCGGGTCCAAAGAAAAGCAATGGCACATCGACCACGACATCCCGCTGGGATTTGCGAAACTCGCCAAAAGGAACGGCGTGCCCCGGGCCGTCGTCGTCTCCGCCTACGGAGCTTCCGACACGAGCGGGGTCTTCTATTCGAAACTGAAAGGCACGCTCGACAAAGCCATCCTTGATCTCGCTTTCAATACCTGCGTGATTTTCCGCCCCGGCTTCCTCGTCCGGAAAGACACGGACCGTACCGGCGAACGCATCACCGCCTGGGGACTGAGGTTTCTCAACCGGCTCGGCATCCTCCGCCGTTTCCGCCCGCTGCCTACCGGCACCCTTGCAGAGAAGCTCGCCAAAGCTCCCAAGGGTTTTTTCCTCCGGAAATCACATCATCGAATTGGAGAAGATCTTTGGGATTTAGACGATGATGTTGCCCGGCCTGTTCCGTGGCGGTGTTCATCAAAGAAAATCTCTTCCATACGAGCCTGCCACAGACCTTGGCTATTGCGGACCTGATCCCGGTTCGCTTCCGCGGGCAGTGCGTGGCGGACAGAGAGGGATTCGAACCCTCGGTGCGTTTTACCGCACACACGCTTTCCAGGCGTGCGCATTAGACCACTCTGCCATCTGTCCGGGCATCGAAACCGGACTGCGGGAGGGCAGGGTCCGGAAGCGGCGGGGGAGCCATAAACGCTTTGCCTGGGGGCGCAACAAGGAATGAAGCGGTTGCGGAATCTTCGTTTCGCGGGAACCCGGCGGGCCGGATGAGGCGTTCTTTCCGGTCGTGGCTCCTGGCCATAGGGAAACGCCCAGGCGGAGGAGCCCGCAATTCGTTTCCATTCGCTGTCCGTTTGAGGCATATTTCCCCCATCTAATGACACCCCCCACCCGAAATGGAATCATCCTGCTGCTGCTGGCAGGTGCGCTGATGTTTTACCGGTCCGGAGACGGGCCCTCCTGCACCGCGTGTTCCGTGGTGGCGAAGGAAATGAAGGAGGCGGCGATGGCGAAGCCGGCTGAATCCTGTCCGGATTGCGCCACGGAAGCGAATGTCCCGGTCCTGTCCGCCCCGGCGCAGCGCCCGTGGGACCGCCCGGTGAGTGAACCGGCGTTTGCGGAGTTCAGGGATTGGACTTCGCGGTATTTGTCCGCGGAGCCCGGCGCCCGGGCCGCGCTGGAGGTGGAGGGCGTGCGGCTGGCTACGGTGCGGCAGCGAGCGATGGCGAATATGATCACGGCGCAGCCGGAACGGGCACTGGCCCTGGCGGTGCCGTATGGGGTCCGGCACGGACTGCCCGGAAGTATCACGCCGCTGCTGGAGTCGCCGGTGAATGCCATGGCGGAGTATCAAGTGATGGCCGCGCGACCGGTGCAGGGCGGGGAGGATGCGATTACGCCGGTGGTGCGTGAAGCGGTGGTTAACGGAGTGCGGCACGCGGTCTACACCTTTGGAGCGGCGGAGAATTATGTAAGCAAATCGCGGGTGCCGGTGAATGGCATCGCGCTTCCGGCGTCCGCGGCGACGAATCCCCCCGCCGCCTTGAACGGCGCGCCGGAGCGATTGATGGCGCTGGATCCGAATCCCGCCCGCACACTGGATGACGAGGAAACCCAGGACTACCTCGCCTCCTCCGACAAGACTCCCGTATGCCCATCCTCCGGCAGCGAGGTCACGGTGAACAAGACGCCCGGCGTGGTGGAGATCGGTGGTGATTTACATGCGTTTTGCGGATCGGTGCATGCGCAGCAGTGGGCCGCGGCGGCAATCGAGGGAGCGGGCCTGAACACTCCCGATGGAGCCGCGGCTGCGGCGGGAGACGTGGTGGCCGCCAGCGGCTACACGGAGGGCAGCAAGCGGTTCCTTTTCCTGCGGGTGAAATTCACGGATTCGGGTTCGGCGGAGGCGGACACCATTCCGCAGGCCACGGCGGATTCCCTGCTCGCGGGGATGGTCACCCACATGGCGGAGATTTCCTATGACAAGCTGAAGATCGCGCCTGCCGGTCCCGCGGGTTCCGCGGTATCGACGGTGCTGTCGCTGAATCATCCGGCGTCCTATTACAATGACGCGGGGCTTTCCAAACTCTACCCGGATGCGCGAACGGCGGCCACGGCGGCGGGATACAATCTCGGTGACTATCAATTCTTTGCGGTGTTCACCCGGGGCCGTCCGTCGGCGGGTTATGCCGGGCTTGCCTACGTGGGGGGCATCGGCATTCACATCGCCAACGCCTACTGGGGCCGCAGTGTGCTCACGCATGAACTCGGGCACAATCTCGGCCTGCCTCACGCGCATTCCTGGGACACCGCCACGAACAGTATCATCGGCGACGGAACCAACGTGGAATACGGGAACAACTATGATCCCATCGGCAGCGGCGGCGACAACGATCACTATGTGGGCAGCTATAAGCGCTATCTCGACTGGATCCCCGGCGCCGATGGCGATCCGGTCACGGCCCCCGGCATCTACCGCCTCTACGCGATGGATAACATCTACGGCAATCAGGGGCTGCGCACGCTGACAGTAAAGCGCAACAGTTCGCAGGAATATTCCTTCGACTTCCGCGGCGACCGTTCAGAGGCTCAGTTCCAAAACGGACTGTTCGCCCACTTTTGCAACAATGACGGGCTGCAAAGCTATCTCCTCGATTGCACGCCGCGGCAGAATAACATCGCGCAGCCCATCGGGCGCACCTTCGTCGATCCCACTGCGGGGGTCTACGTCACGCCGCTGCGGACGAACAGTTCCTATCCGGAGAGCATGGACGTGGCGGTGTATTTCACCACTGCGGGGAACCACGCTCCGCGTGCGAAAGTGGTCTGCCATTCGCCGCAGATACCTGCGGGATCGGAGGTGCTCTTTACCGCGGAGGCCACCGACGCCGATGGCGATGAACTGGCTTACAGTTGGGACTTCGGAGACGGCAACTACAGCATGGACAACGCGCCGCATCAGACGCACGTCTTCTCCGCGGATGGCGAGTATCCGGTGCAGTGCACGGTGGGCGATCTCAAAGGAGGGACCTTCCGCCGGACGATTCCGGTGCAGGTGGGCGCGCCCGTGAGCGGGCAATATCACATCACCGGTCGCGTCACGGATGCCGCCAACAAACCGTTGAGCGGGATTCGCCTTTACACCGATGACAGCCATTACTGCTGGTCGGATACGGACGGCAGCTATTTCCTCGCCCGCATTCCGGCCGGGACCGTGACAGTGAAGATCCGGGAGATGGTGGAGAACAAGCTGGGCTTCACTCCGGTGTTTACGAATCCGGTCGCTCTGTCCGCTCACCGCTCCGGTGCGGATTTCGCCATCTCCTCCGCTCCGCCGGAAATCCTGACGAATCTGGTGTCGAAGCTCTCGACCTGGAAGTACAACGACCTCGGCACGGACCTCGGCGTTGTCTGGCGCGGCACGGGTTACAGCGATACCGGATGGGCCTCGGGAGCCGGTATGCTCGGTTATGGGAATGGCGGCGAGGGCACCATCGTGAGCTATGGCAGCGATGCGAATAACAAACGCACCACCTGCTACTTCCGCCGGACCTTCACGGTGGC
>DATAIE010000992.1:0-2797 GCA_036262875.1 Verrucomicrobiales bacterium | reverse complement strand
GCGGACGTGATGACACTGTGCGAAAGCATTCTGGAAAACCCTGACATCATTCTGCGCCGCCAGTTGGACAAAGTGAAGACCGAGGCCATGAACGCAATGAAGGCCGAGGGCATCCCCTACGAAGAGCGGATCGCCAAACTCGAGGAGCTGGAATATCCCAAGCCGTGCCGCGATTTTGTATACCGGACATTCAACGAATTCTCCGCCACGCACCCGTGGGTGGGAGAGGAAAACATCCGCCCCAAGAGCATCGCCCGCGAGATGTTCGAGAACTTCCGCGGCTTCGCGGATTACATCAATGATTACGATCTCCACCGTGTGGAGGGCGTGCTGCTGCGGCATCTTTCCAGCGTCTATAAGGTGCTCGTGCAGACGGTGCCGGAGTCTTTTAAGAACGAGCCCGTACAGGAGATGGAGGCCTGGCTGGCCGGCCTGCTGCGCGGCACGGACAGCAGCCTGCTGGATGAGTGGGAGCGCCTCCGCAATCCGGACTGGAAGCCCGCAGAAAACTCCGCCCCGCCGGAGGCGCCGGACATCACGCGCAACAAACGCGAGTTCACCGCGCTGATCCGCACGGAGATCTTTCGCTTCCTCCGCCCGCTCGCCGCAGAGGACTATCACTCTGCCTGCGCCGCCCTGGCCGTGTCGACGGAGAATGCATGGAACGCCGAAAAACTGGCCGCAGCGCTGGACCCGTATTACGCCACGCACGACCGCATCCTCCTCGACAACGAAGCGCGCAACGGCCGCCACACCTACGTGGAGCCCGCCGAAGACGGAAAGGCCTGGCGTGTGTGCCAGGTCCTCGTGGATGCCGAAGAGCTGAATGACTGGCAGGCGGTGTTTTCCATCGATCTCGACCAGGCGCGGGAAGAGGGAAAACCGGCGCTTATTTTAGTAAGCGCGGGGCCGGTGGGTGAGTGACGCAGTTGTCCCGACCGGATTAGGCCCACTTTCGGAATGGATGTTACCGGAAGTGGACATCCGCAGCGTCGCCGCCGCAGGCTCTGGACCGGGAGCGGTTTGACGCAGGAACACCTAACACCTCTCCCTGCGCACACAAAAAGGCACGGAGCCATCCCAAAGGAATCGCTCCGTGCCCGGATTGTTTGTCAGGGTCTTTCGCCGCTTACACCATGCTGTGCAGGCCCACCACGTTGCCCTCGGGATCGCTGAAGATGGCGATGAACCCGTGCGGGGCGATGTCCATGCGCTCCTTCACGATTTTGCCGCCCGCGCCGGGGATGCGGGAAATGACGGCGTCCAGTTCCCCCTCCACATTCAGGTAGATGAGGGTGCCTCCGGGGCCGGGCTTGCAGCATTCCATTTGCGTCAGCGCTCCGCTTACGCCCTTGTCGGGATCGGCGGGGAAGACGCTCATTTTGCAGCCTCCGTTGGTCACCGGGCGCAGCGGTTTGTCGAGGATGGCGGAGTAGAAGGCCGTCGATTTGTCGATGTCGGCGGTGTAGATTTCGAACCAGTTGATGGCGTTTTCTTTCATCGTTTTAATGGGTTTTGGGTGGTAGTTGAGATCGCTTTCGTTTTTGAGCGATGCAGGGACTTTGCCACCCCCTCCTGACAACCCTATGTCAGGAGGGTTTCAAATTGTCGAAAATTCCGGTGCCATCCGGTTGGCGACGGCCAGCGCCTCCTGCCGGACGCTCTCGCGGAGTTCAGGGGGCTCCACGGCTTCCACCCGCATCCCGAATCCCAGCAGCCATGCGGCGAGCCACTCCACGGAGTAGCTCAAAAACTCGATTTGCATCCGGTTGTCGCCCAGGGGCGTCTCGGAGACCGGCGTGCATGGCATGCCGGCCCGGAAGCGCTCGAGCACCTCACCGTTCACGATTACCGTCACGGGGGTCAGTTCGTGATCATCCACATTCCGGCTCAGAAACGCCCGCAGTGAAAAGTCCCCGTGCCCCTCATACTGCTCGGGCAGCACCTCCCAGGCAGCGATGCGGTCGAGGCGGAAATCGCGCACATCCTCCCGCAGGCGGCACCATGCGATGACGTGCCACTGATTCGCGTAGAAAACGAGGCCCAGCGGCTCCACCACGCGGTCCGTAATGGCCCCGCGGTTCGCCGTATTGTAGCGGAGGGAGAGACACCGCCGCCGCACCACCGCATCCTGTATGGGCATGAGCGATTCCCGCCGGTTGTCATTCCGCCGCCGCAGCCTCACCCCCAGCGTGCCCCGCAGGCGCTGGAGATAGTCCTTTTTCTCCTGCGGCAGCACGGACCGCACCTTCAGCAGTGCCGAGCGCAGGGACTGCTTCAGCGAGTCATCCGCGATCTGCTCCGTCACCTCGCCGCTCATGAAAAGCGCCGCCGCTTCATCCTCCGTGAACATCACCGGCGGAATGTGATAGCCGCGCATAAGACTGTAGCCCACGCCTGCCTCTGCATAGATCGGCACCCCCGCCTCCCCCAGCGCCGACAAGTCCCGGTAGACCGTGCGCAGGCTGATCTCAAAATGTGCCGCGATCTGCTCAGCCGTAATCACCCGCTGCCCCTGGAGCAGCAGGATCATTCCGGTGAGGCGGTCAATGCGGTTCATCGTTTTCGAACAGGAGGAAGCGACACGTAATCCGCACCTCCGTCCCCGCACAAGTAAATCCCTGCGCGCGGACTGGACGCCCGCCGCGGTCTGCCGTAGGAGACCTCCGCTCAAACTCTCCGCAACCATGAAGCCCTCACTCCTTCTGACCTGCCTCGCCCTCTCCCTCACCGCGATGCCCGCCGCTCACTCTCAGGAATCCAAACCCGAGGCCAAGCCCGCCCCGGCTCCCGCCCG
>DATAIE010000991.1:0-4598 GCA_036262875.1 Verrucomicrobiales bacterium | reverse complement strand
TCGAGTGGCTGACCATGGCGCGGATCGTCCGGGGCCAGGTTCTCGTTCTGAAAGAGCAGCAGTTTGTGGCTGCGGCCCGCTGTCTGGGACAAACACGGTGGCGCATTATGTTCCGCCATTTGCTTCCAAATCTCTGGACGGTCATCCTTACCTACCTCACGCTCACCATTCCGGTCGTGGTGCTGGATGAGAGCTTCCTCAGCTTTCTCGGCCTCGGGATCGAGGAGCCGGCGGCAAGCTGGGGCGCTCTGTTGAAGGAGGGCGCGGAAGCCATCAATCTCATCGAGCCCCGCTGGTGGCTGCCGGTTTTTCCGGCGGTCGCCATGACCGCCACGCTCCTGGCGCTGAATTTTCTAGGTGACAGCTTGCGGGATGCGCTTGATGTGCATTAGTGCCGCCCGCCCGCTGGTGAAACCAGCAGGCACGGCCTTCCAGGCCAAATAGTTCATGGACATTGAGAATTAAGTTGCGTTAATTACGGTTTTTATTAAGTAAGGCCGTAGTCCGCGGGCATAGCTTAATGGTAAAGTTCCAGCCTTCCAAGCTGGCCATGCGGGTTCGATTCCCGCTGCCCGCTCCATTCTTTGGAGCACTTCGCTCGTCCTTTTCATGAACCGTTTATCCGTTGTCGGCCTGTTGGTGCTGATGACGGGTTTGCGCCCCGCGACTGCGGACCCCGCTCCGGCGGAAGCGGCTCAGGTCCAGGCGCTTACGATCCTCCGGGCCGACATCGCGGCAAAGCCCTCCCGCGTCCTGATCGCTGTGGAGGATGCGCTCACGATGAGCGAGCAGTCCGCCTGCGAGATCATTAAAGCCGCCATCGAAGCCACGCGTGCCGATACCAAACTGGTGGGGGAGATCGTTTTCACTGCTCTGAAAAATGCCCCGGGGATGGCTGCGACCATCGTGGAATGCGCCCTCAGCACGAATCCGGAGGCCGCTTCTCAGATCAGCGAGGCTGCAAAACGGGCCCTCGGAGAAAAGGCGGTTGCCGTCCCGGCGGCTCAAACGACGGAAAAAACCGCGGCCACCGCCCAAAATCAGCCTACCGGGAAAGAGTCCGGAAAGGGCGGGGCAGACGTGGTTTCAGAGGATTCCTACCCGGACGACGCCTTCTTTTCGTGGGTCGGAGTGGGGGGAATTTACCTGCTGACACCGGCCCGGGGAACCCTTCACCTTTGCGATCCGCTCCATCCCTGCTGCAACGACGACCTCAGCCGGGCCTGTCTGCGTCCTTAAATGCGGGTGAGTAAGTTTCGACGAATCTTATCAAAAATCTTGCCAGCCGCTCGAATTGCTTCCATAATCCGAAGCCCACTCCCCAAAAAAATCCCTTTTACGACCTCATGAAACAAAAATTGAGCCTCCTCACATCGGCTGCGCTACTTGCGGCGGCATCTCAGGCCAGCGCCCAAGGGCTTTCCTCCATTGGACACAACATGGATTCGGAGTTTGCCCGCAAGATGCCGTTCAGCTGGTATGTTGGTGCGATGGTTGGTTATGACTCCAATCCGTTGGCAGTGCCGAACCATGAGAAGAGCAGTTCCTACATCAGTCTCACGATCGGCGCGGATTACAATACAGGTGACCGGAAGCGCACGGCCATTGACTTTCACATTTCCTACAGCCCGCTGTTCTACCTCGATGCCCCCCGCGGCCTCGATGATTATCAGACGAATGCCCGTCTCGGTTTCGACTGGCGTCACCGCGTCAATCCCCGGCTCACGCTGACGGATTCCGCCTACCTCGCCTATGAAGTGGAGCCGGACTTCAACATCGGTGCCACCGTTGCCCGCCGCACCGACCAGTATTTCTACGCGTACAACAGCTTCGCAGCCGCTTACGCCTGGACCCGCCGCTTCTCTACGGTGACCAGCTACACCATCAGTGGAGTCTCCTACGACAGCAATCAGGAGAGCGGAGAAGACTATCTCACCCACATCTTCGCGAACGAGTTCCGTTATGCCTGGACCCGCCGCACGACCGCCGCTTTGACCTATCGCTACGCGATCGGCAACTACGACAACGGAATCGGCGACTACACCTCCCAATACATCCTCATCGGTATCGACCACCGCTTCACTCCCCGTCTGACGGGCAGCTTCCGGGTGGGGGGTGAATTCCGCGACCGCGACTTCGGCGGCAACGAATCCGATCCTTACTTTGAAGGTTCTCTTACTTATTTGGTCAGCCGGAGAACGGATGTGCGTGCCTACTCCCGCATCGGCTTCCAGGATTCCGACATCATCGACTACGGCAAGCGCTATGGCTACCGCTTCGGTGTCACCGCTTCCCACCGCCTCAATTCCCGCCTCAGCGGCAACGTGAGCGCGCACTACATCCGTGACGAATTCAGCCAGGGCGGCTCCTCTTCCTTCAACGAGGACGTGATCGCCCTCAGCGCGGGAGTCGAGTATGCAATCTGGAAGAATGTTTCTTTGAACGCCGGTTACTCGTTTACCACGACCAACAACGACAGCCCCGGCAACCGTCCGGAGTATGACCGCCACAACGTTCAGTTCGGAGTAAACGCCCGTTTCTAAGAGGCCGGAAGAACTTCCATAAAAAAATTCAACGTTTCAGCCCTCACGGTGTCCATTCAGATACCGTGGGGGTTTTTACCTTCTCCCGTGCAGCCCGCGGCAGTGTCTGCGCGGCCCTCTTGAACCCCGGAAGTCTTTCCCCCACTCGCCCCCCACAACCCCACTCCCCACCGCCATGAGAGAGCAGATCACAGAGACTAAAATGCACGCACTGGATTACTGGCAGGTAATCCGCAATCGCTGGGGGGTTATTCTCCTGACGTTTTTCCTCATCACTCTCGCGTCGCTGGTCATTATCGCGCTTCTCGACAAGAAGTTTGCCGGTCAGACCAAGTTTGTGATCAATGTGAGTTCTGCACCGAATCTGTTTGAAACCGCAGAACAGGATAATATGCGCAACCGGTCCGGAAACTGGCTGGAAACCCAGTTCAAGGGTATCCTCTCACGTGACACACTGAACCGGGTTGTAAAGAATCTGAACCTCGAGAGCGAGTGGGGAGTCAGCGCCGATGAATGCGCCAGCAAGCTGGAACGGATGATTGAGGCCGACCAGGAACGGGGAACGGAAATCGTCACCATCACCGGCTGGAGCACCAAAGCCGCGGAGGCCGCCTCGATCGCTAACGGCGTTCGTGTTGCCTATGAAGAGCGCCGGACCGCAATGGAAGTAGAGCGGGTCAACCGCCTTACGCAAAACACCGATGCTCAAATTACCCGTCAGGTTGGCATCGTGGAAACCGCCCGTCTCCACATGATGGACGTGATGAAAAAGCACAACATTGTGGACGTGGCTCCTCTCAGCAACGGCTTCCAAATGACAGGCGTGCAGACGCCGGGGATCATGCACATGGAGGACGCCCGGCGCAATCAGACGACTCTCGAACAGGAAGTCAGCAAGCTGACGACACAGTTGGAGGCGCTTCTCCTTCTGAAGGGAGACCGGCTCATTTCAGGCTTCCAGGAGTTGAACGTGCAAAACTCCACGATCACCAAGCTGTTCCCTGAGTATCAAACCGAACTGGCTCAGTTGAGGTCGGCCTCCGCCAGCGGATTCGGCCCGCGCCACCCGAAGATCGTCGCGCTGACTATTTCCACTCAAACGAAGTGGAAGCAGATGGAGGACGCGGTCGAAGGCTATAAGACCAACCTCAAGGTGCAGTTGGAGAACGCCAAGAAAATGGTGGCGCTCGCCAAGGAAAATGCGGACACCAAGACGACGGACGCCGTGACCGAGCGGGGCAAACAAAGCGAATACGGTGCGGCCAAGTACAACTACGAAAGCCAGCAGCAGTTGCTCAATACGATGCGCGAGCACAACATGCGCATCGCTGTGGACGTGGGCGTGACCAAAAAGCCGATCGACGTTCTGCAGGAAGCCAAGCCCGACGTGAATCCGGCGAAACCCAACGTCATGATGCTTCTCAGTATCGGTGCCGGTCTCGGCCTCGTGCTCGGTCTGCTCCTCGCCTTCTTCCTCGAGTATCTCGATACCAGCGTCAAATCCCTCGATGACGTGGAGCGTTATCTCGGCGTGCCGGTCCTGGCAGTGATTCCGAAAGACGTCGGCGTTCTTCACAAGCAGAGCGGTCTGAGCCCGGATGCGGAAGCCTACCGGATTCTTCGCACGAACATCGAATTCAACCGCCGCAGCGCCGACGCCAATGCCATCACCATCGTCTCCGGCGGTGCGGGCGAAGGCAAGTCCACTACGCTGGTGAACCTCGCCTACATCTGCGCTCAGGGTGGATATAACACGCTGATGATCGACGGTGACTTGCGCCGTCCCAAGCTGCACACCTTCTTTGACATCAACAACTCCGTCGGTCTTACCAACTACCTGACGACGGCGCTGATGCTGGAGGACGTTATCCTCCAGACTCCCATCGAGAACCTCTACTTCATGCCGTCCGGGATTCTCCCTGCGGATGCGGCCGGTATTCTCAACAGCCGCCGCATGTCGGAACTCATCGCGGATGTGAAGAACCGTTTCGACCTCGTGCTCATCGACTCCCCGCCGATTCTCGGCGTGTCGGACGCCTCGGTGCTCGCCTCGGA